>SLIL01000385.1 GCA_007135645.1 Bacteroidales bacterium | reverse complement strand
GCCGACCTGGCACTGGTAACCAACATATTCTTTATCTTCGGGGTGCTTGCTTCCCTGGGAGCCGTGCTTACGCTGCCTGGTATTGCCGGTATCGTTCTTACCCTGGGTATGGCGGTGGATGCCAACGTGATTATTTACGAAAGGATCCTGGAAGAGCTCAGGGCCGGAAAAGGGCAGAAGCTCGCTATTGCTGACGGATATAAAAATGCCTATTCTGCAATTATTGACGGTAACGTTACCACGTTGCTTACCGGTATCGTATTGTATGTATTTGGTTCAGGTCCCGTACAGGGCTTTGCCACAACCCTCATCATTGGTATCATCTGTTCATTGTTTACCGCAATTTTTATTGCACGTCTTATTTTTACCTACTGGATTGATAAAAATGTACCTATTGCCTTTGACTCCAAGGTATCCAAAGATGTACTTACCAAGGTTGATTTTGACTTTATTGGTGTGCGTAAGAAATTCTATATAATTTCCAGCATAGTAATTCTTGTGGGTATAGGTTCACTTTTTGCAAGAGGATTAAGCTATGGAGTTGATTTTTCCGGTGGACGGTCATATGTAGTACGTTTTGATCAGGATATCAATACGGTAGAAATGCGTTCTGCTTTGATTGATGAGCTGGGTGAAGCTCCTGAGGTGAAAACCTTTGGTCCTTCCAACCAGGTGAAAATTACCACCACCTTCCTTATCGATGATGAATCAACAACAGCTGACTCACTTGCCGAAAGAAGACTTTTTGAAGGAATTAGAGAATTTTTTGCAGCACCAATAACTTTTGAGGAGTTTATTTCGGATGATGATGACAAGATTCTGGGCCGGATGAGTTCGCAGAAAGTAGGGCCCACGGTTGCAGCGGATATACGTCGTGGAGCGGTGATGAGTGTGATCGTTGCCCTTATTATCATCTTCCTTTATGTTGCTGCCCGGTTTAAGAAATGGCAGTTTGGTGTGGGAGGATTGGTAACCCTGTTCCATGACTCGATTATTGTAATTTCGCTCTACTCGTTGCTTTACAATATTGTTCCATGGACCATGGAGATTGACCAGACCTTTATTGCGGCCATTCTTACCATAATCGGTTACTCGGTCAACGATACGGTGATTATCTTCGACCGTATCCGTGAAAACACGACCCTTTATCCCAAACGCGACCTGAAGACCAATATCAACAAGGCACTCAATGCAACCCTGTCGCGTACGTTCAATACCTCGGGTACTACTATTGCTGTATTGCTTATTATTTTCCTCTTTGGTGGGGAAGTGATCCGTGGGTTTGCATTTGCACTGATGATCGGTATCGCTGTAGGTACCTACTCTTCACTCTTTAATGCAACACCTGTGGCGTACGATCTGATCATGCGTCAGAAAAAAGACAAAAAACGGAACGGCTGATAATGCTGTACCGGTAAAATATGCAGAAGCCGCTCCGGTATGGGGCGGCTTTTGTTTTATTTTATCAAAAAAAGAATACAGATTCTTTATTATTGAAAGCTTTATTATAATTTTGCTGTATAAATCCCTGTTATGGACTATTTTCTGAGTTATATATTATTGTTTGGAATTAGCGGAGGAGAGATCCTTATCCTTTTTCTGTTGATACTCATCCTGTTTGGACCCAAAAGGATCCCTGAAATAGCAAGGACCCTGGGAAAAGGGATCAATGAGATCAAAAAAGTACAACGAGATATCAATGCTGAAATACACAAGTACTCAGATGAAATAGAAAATCCTGCCAAAACGATTAAGGAGGATATTGAAGGATTCAGGAAAGACCTGGACTCGGATATTTCTGATACCTATGGCAATGCTCCTGAGAATCCTGCCGGGATAGGGGAGGAAAAAACCGGGCAGCAGAAATCCTATCAGCCTGCAGAAGATCTCCCGTATCCCTATAACCAGCAGCAGGACCTGGACAAGCAGAAAGAAGAGCCGAAAGAAAAACAGGAGCCGGCTGAGGAGAATTCACCTGACACAACCCAAAGCAGCAAAAATGATGGAAAGGAAGATGATGGTGAAAATATTCCTAAAACCTGAGACTTTGCCCGCGGTTTTACAATTTTGACAAAGGATATACGTTGTAGATTTACCATAATGAATTTGCAGGTATATGCAGATAATAACAAATATTCGCAAACAGATTAATTTTCTCCCTTTAAATATATGAAGAAACTTTTCTTCCTTTTTATACCCCTTTTCCTGCTTTTTCTTTTTCCTGATGAAGCTCAGACTCAAAACAGACGCCTCGAAAGAGCTGACCGGGCTTTTGAGCTTAAGCAATACCATGAAGCACTGAGACATTATCAGCGTGTTTTTAACCGTGTCAACAGGAGAGACAGGGCTGAAGGCACCCGTATACTTTTCAATCAGGCCATTTGTTTCAGATATCTCAATGAACCAAGACGAGCTGAAGCTTTTTTCAGACGGGCGGTGAGGGGCAACTACCCCGATCCCATTGCAATCTTTTACCTCGGCGAAGCTATGTTGCAAAATGAGAAATATGAACAGGCCCTGGAGCAGTTTAAACGATACAAAGAAAAAGCACCTGATGACTGGCGAGGGCAGTGGGGTATTGAATCAGTGGCAATGGCACAGTATCTTGAGGAAAACCCCGGGCTTTACGAAGTAGATGTCATCAGGGGATTCAACTCACGCCAGGATGATCTTACTCCGGCCTTTGGTGATAACCGCAACAGCATGCTTATTTTTGCTTCTTCGCGCGATGGAGCAGTGGGAGGAAATACCGATCCCTGGACAGGTAATAACCACACCTCGCTTTTTGTTTCTTTCCTGGACAGGCGTGGCGACTGGAGCAGTCCAACGGTGCTTGATGAGGGTCCTGTAAATACCGAATTTAACGAGGGTGCCCCCTCAGTAAATGTTACCGGCACCGAACTTTATTTTACCCGTTGCGAAGCCATTCCCGATGTGGATATAGGTTGCAGGATCTATGTTTCCCAGCGTAGTGGTGCCAACTGGGGTGAGCCAAGAGTAGTTCCCCTTGTTTCTGACAGCTCCATTTCAGTGGGGCATCCTGCCATCAGCCATGATGATATGCGCCTGTACTTTGTTTCGGATATGCCCGGTGGAGTGGGTGGAATGGACATCTGGTACGCAGAAAGGGAGTCACCAGGAGGAGAATTCAAAAATCCCCGTAATCTCGGTGAGGTGATCAATACCCCTGGTGATGATAAGTTTCCATATGTCAGAGAAGACGGCACACTCTACTTTTCGTCCAATGGTCACCCGGGAATGGGAGGACTTGATATTTTCTTTTCCCAACCACAAGGTGACTCCTGGACCCCGCCAGAGAACATGGGCACTCCAATCAACAGCTCCGGGGATGACTTTGGGATCACTTTCAGAAGAGGTGAAAACTCCGGATTTTTCTCTACCAGCAGAAATGTAAGGGGAGGCAGGGGGGATGCAATCCTTTCCTTCTACCTTGCCCCGGTGGAGTTTACCCTGCAGGGAACCGTGCGTGATGACAGCACAAAAATTGCGTTACCAGGCGCACAGGTGCAGCTTGTTGGTTCTGATGGCTCATTTGTACAGACTGAAACCAACAACGAAGGACGATACAATTTTGATAAAACCCAGATCAGGTCAAATACCAGCTATGAACTTCTTGTAAGCAAAGAGCGGTATTTTAATGCCCGTGGCCAGGAAACGACCATAGGGATTGAGCGCAGCCGCGACTTTGTTTTTGACTTTTACCTGGAGCCCATTCCCGATCAGCCCATCGAGCTGCCCGAGATCCTTTACGAATTTGCACGCTGGGAGCTCCTGCCTCAATACCAGGATTCCCTCAACGGGCTAATTGTAACTCTGGAGGATAATCCAGATCTGATCATTGAGCTGGCCTCCCATACCGATAGCAGGGGTACCCACGAAGTGAATGATACCTTGTCGCAGAGAAGAGCCCAGTCAGTAGTAAATTATCTGATTGAGAGAGGTATTGAGGAGCAGAGACTGGTGGCCAGGGGTTACGGAAAACGGGTTCCCAGAGTAATTGAAAGAACTATGGTAAGGGGTGGATTTACCTTTGAGGAAGGAACGGTGCTCACAGAAGAATATATCAATTCGCTGCCCACGGAAGAACACCGGGATGTTGCCCATCAGCTCAACCGGCGAACAGAATTCAGGGTGCTTTCCGATGAATTTGAGCGGGGAGAGCGACCACCGGATTAATCCCTGTTACTACGGGTTCTTTATTCATCAAATAATCAAAAGAAAATAACAGCACATTACAGAGCATGGATCAGTCAGAGAAGTATTCGAGCAGGGGAGTTTCCGCATCAAAAGAAGATGTGCACAAGGCCATAGAGAACATTGATAAAGGGCTTTTCCCGAAAGCGTTTTGCAAAGTAGTGTCCGACTACCTGGGAGGCGATCCGGAGTATTGCAATATCATGCATGCCGATGGTGCCGGAACCAAATCTTCTCTTGCATACATTTACTGGAAAGAAACCGGCGACTTGTCGGTATGGAAAGGAATTGCCCAGGATGCTGTTGTAATGAATCTGGATGACCTGCTTTGTGTGGGAGTAACAGATAATATCATCCTCTCCTCTACCATAGGCCGAAATAAAAGGCTTATTCCCGGTGAAGTGATCAAAGCCATTATTGAGGGTACAGAAGAATTCCTGGAAAATATGCGCAGCCATGGTATCACCATCTGGTCTACAGGTGGCGAAACGGCTGATGTGGGAGATCTGGTGAAAACCGTCATTGTGGATTCAACGGTAACAGCCCGCATAAAAAGGGATCAGATCATTGCAAATAACCGCATTGGAGCAGGAGATGTGATCATCGGGCTGGCGTCTTTTGGAAAAGCAGCCTACGAGGATGAGTACAACGGAGGTATGGGAAGCAATGGCCTTACTTCGGCCAGGCACGATGTTTTTGATAAGATCTATGCCACCAGGTATCCTGAAAGTTTTGACAATTCTCTGGATCACAAGCTGGTATATTCCGGATCAAAGCTTCTTACGGATACTGTTGAAGGAACCGGAGGCATGTCTGCCGGTAAGCTTGTGCTTTCGCCCACCCGCACCTATGCACCCATCATAAAAGAAGTCCTTTCCAGGCACAGGCAGGCTATTCATGGTATCGTCCACAACAGTGGGGGTGCCCAGACCAAAATCCTCAATTTTATTGATGATCTCAGAATTGTAAAAAATAACCTTTTCCCCATTCCCCCTCTTTTTGAGCTGATCAGAAATGAATCGGGCACTTCATGGCACGAAATGTACAAAGTATTCAATATGGGCCACCGTATGGAGATCTACGCCCATGAGGAACTTGCTGATGAGATCATTGCTATCTCCCGTTCATTTGGTGTTGATGCAAAAATTATAGGTTACTGCGAAAAAGATACCGGCAAAAAGCTATCTGTTGTTGCTCCCCACGGAACATTTGATTATCAATTGTAATACCGCAGTTTTTTGCTAATTTTGCAAATCAATTCAGTTTATAATCCGGAATTTCCGTATAGCTGATAATCAGCTTTTTATATGGATATTTCATTTTAATTATCAGGTTTTATGTTGTTAGATAAGCTTGAAGCTATACATAACAGGTTTAAAGAAGTATCGCAATTGATCACCGATCCCGAAGTGATAGCAGATATGAAAAGGTATATCCAGCTCAATAAGGAGTACAAGGATCTGGAGGAGATCGTGGATGTATATCATGAATACAGGAATGTGGTTGAAAATATTCATTCATCCAAAGAGATCCTGCTAAAAGAAAAGGATGAGGAATTCCGTGAAATGGCAAAAATGGAGCTGGATGATCTGCAGGAAAAACAAACTGCGCTGGAGGAACAAATAAAGTTGTTGCTGGTTCCCTCTGATCCTCAGGATGGAAAGAATGCCATTGTAGAGATCAGGGCAGGGACCGGAGGTGATGAAGCCGCAATATTTGCCGGAGACTTATTTCGGATGTACATAAAATACTGTGAGAAAAAGGGCTGGAAAACAGAGATTGTAGACATGAACGAAGGTACTTCGGGTGGATACAAGGAAATCGTTTTTAATGTATCGGGCAATAAAGTGTATGGTACCCTGAAATACGAATCAGGAGTGCACAGGGTGCAGCGGGTACCTCAGACTGAGACACAGGGCCGTGTGCATACTTCCGCTGCTACGGTAGCAGTATTGCCCGAGGCCGATGAATTTGATGTGGAGCTCAAACCCTCTGATATTCGCAAGGATACCTATTGTTCTTCAGGGCCTGGAGGGCAATCCGTAAATACAACCTATTCGGCAGTGAGGTTAACCCATATCCCTTCGGGACTGGTGGTTACCTGCCAGGATCAGAAATCGCAGATCAAAAACCTGGAAAAGGCCATGAAAGTTTTGCGTACCAGGCTTTTTGACATGGAATACAAGAAATACCTGGATGAAATTGCCTCTCAACGAAAAACCATGGTTTCTACCGGCGACCGCTCAGCAAAGATCCGAACCTACAACTATCCCCAGGGCAGGGTAACAGATCATCGTATCGGGCTCACCCTTTACAATCTTTCCTCCATTATGGACGGCGACATTGAAGAGATCATTGATGCTCTCAAAGTGGCTGAAAACGCAGAAAAACTAAAAGAAGGTGTAGCTTAAGAAACCAAACCTTATGAGAAAACAGGAGCTAATTGAAACCATCAGAAAAAAGAGATCATTTCTGTGTGTTGGTCTGGATAGTGACTTTGAAAAGATCCCCGGGTTTTTGAAAAGTATGGACGATCCTGTTTTTGAATTCAACAAAAGGATCATTGATGCCACCCTGCCTTTTGCAGTGGCCTACAAGCCCAATCTCGCTTTTTATGAAAGCCTTGGGAGCAAAGGACTGGAAAGCCTTGAAAAAACCATTCAATACCTCAATAGCCAGGACGAAAAGGTTTTTACCATTGCCGATGCCAAGCGCGGAGATATAGGCAATACGGCCAGCCATTATGCAAAGGCATTTTTTGAAGAGCTTCAATTTGATTCCCTTACGGTTAACCCATACATGGGTATGGATTCTGTATCTCCTTACCTGAAATTTAAAAACAAATGGGTTATTCTCCTGGCCATTACCTCCAACAAAGGGGCCACTGATTTTCAGCTTTTTCCACAATATAGCCCCGGATTGCTCGAGATGCTGGGAATAAAAACCTGTAGCAATGAAAAAAAGCTTTTTGAAGAGGTGGTTGAAAAATCGGTAGCTTTTGCAGGCAGCGACCGCCTGATGTTTGTTGTTGGGGCCACCCAGACAGACAGGATTAAAACCATCAGGGAGCTGGCCCCCGATTACTTCTTTCTTGTTCCAGGAGTTGGTGTTCAGGGAGGCAGTCTTGAAGAGGTGTGTGAACATGGGATGAACCAGGAGTGCGGTTTGATCGTGAATGCTTCCAGGAGCATTATCTTTGCGTCCCAGGGCAAGGATTTTGACAAAGCAGCAGCTTCTGAAGCACAATCCATTCAGAAAACCATGGAAAGCCTGCTCAGGCAAAAGGGGATTGTTTCCTGACGATCATCGGAAAGTTCATATGTTAACCTAACCATCCGGGAAATAATAAAGGCAGCAAAGAATGATCCTGCTGCCTTTGTGAAAAGTGGTTAAAGGTGTTCTAAATCAATCGAGCAATGTAACCCAGCCATGTTTATCTTCTTCCTTGCCGTACTGAATGGCCTGTAGTTTATTGTATAATTGCTCTGATACGGGGCCTGCCTTTCCATCCTTGCAAAACTCATAAACCTTCTGTGTATCGCGATCAACAATCTTCTTTATGGGCGAAATAATAGCGGCGGTACCGCAAGCCCCTACTTCATCAAAACCGGCAAGCTCTTCCACGGCAACAGGTCTGCGCTCAACCTCCAGGCCCATGTCCTGTGCCAGTTGCATAAGGCTTTTATTGGTGATGGAAGGAAGAATTGAGTCTGATTTGGGGGTAATGTATTTGTTCCCTTTTATGGCAAAGAAGTTTGCAGGGCCTGCTTCATCAATGTATTTTTTCTCTTTTGCTTCCAGGAATAAAACAGCTGCAAACCCTTCGGCTTTGGCTCTTTCGGATGCCCTGAGGCTGCCTGCATAATTTCCACCTACCTTTATATGGCCGGTACCCAGGGGGGCTGCCCTGTCAATATCGCGCACAATTTGTATGGTTACCGGGTTAAAACCTTCTTTGAAATAGGGCCCCACCGGTCCTACAAAAACCATAAACAAATATTCTTTGGCCGGATTTACGCCTACCTGCACACCTGTACCGATCAGCAAGGGACGAATGTACAATGCTGCTCCATGACCAAAGGGTGGTACGTATTTTTCATTGAGTCTTACAGCTTTTGTTACCATTTCATAAAACAACTCATCGGGCATCTGTGCCATTAGAATCCCCTTTGAAGATTCGCGCATACGTGCTGCATTGTCTTTCCATCTGAACAACCTGATCTTGTTGTCGCTGCCACGGTAAGCCTTCATTCCTTCAAATGCCTCCTGGCCGTAGTGCAAACAGGTTGCAGCCATGTGAATATTGATGTATTCTGAAGAGGAAACTTCGATCTCTCCCCAGTTACCGTCGCGGTAATAACTTCTTACGTTATAGTCTGTTTTGAAATACCCAAAAGGTAATTTTTCCCATTCGATATTTTGCATAGCGTATGTGTTTTTTGTGTATATAATAGATTGAAACCTTATACTGCTAAATTATAATAATATTTTCAATTTAAAAGAAAGAATACCTATAATATGAAACTTTTTTTTAAATAATTGAAAAAGGTTAACATACGCAATGGTTGGCAGTAACTGCAGCTAATCAGAATATCTTGTTGTTGTTTACAAGGTCATGAATGATCTCAAGGAGTTTGTTTTCATTGATCGGTTTGGAGATGTAATCATCCATTCCTGCACTTATAAATCGTTCCCTGTCGCCTGGTATCGCATAACCGGTAATGGCAATAATGGGAATGTGTTCCTTGTTATTGTTTTTCTGTTCTGTTTCTCTGATCCTCTTTGTGGTTTCAAAACCATCCATTTTTGGCATCTGGCCGTCCATGAGAATAATGTCGTATTCATTGTTGCTAAACTTCTCCAGTGCAATCAATCCATTGGATGCGGTATCCACAAACCATCCCTGGGATTTAAGAAACCCTGCCAGGTATAGCTGGTTGATAGCATCATCTTCGGCAATAAGTACTTTTATTTTTTTATCGCTCACTGTGTCTTCCTGTTTAAAGTGTATTTCTTCTTTTATGGTATCCTTGTTATCGTAAGTTTTGGCAATAATCAGCGGGATCTCAAATGAAACGGTACTTCCCTTGTTGAACTCACTTTCAAAAGAAACCTTTCCGTTCATCATTTCTACCAGGCTTTTTACAATGCTTAAGCCAAGTCCTGTACCCTGGTACTCTTTTTTTGTGGAGATGTCAAGTTGGCGGAATGACTCAAACATACGTGGAATGTCTTCCTTCCGAACCCCAATACCACTGTCTTTTACAATAAACTCCAGGGAAACCGTATCTGATTTTTTGTTTTTGCTATTAACCAGTACATTGATCTCCCCCTTGCTTGTAAATTTAATGGCGTTGCTGATCAGGTTGGTAAGGATCTGTGTAATTTTCTTTTCATCTCCATAAAGATCCTGTGGAGTGTCTTCACTGATATGATAACTGATATTAAGGTCTTTGGCCTGTAACTGGGGAGCAAATGTTTCCACTATCTGGTGAATAAGGGCAGGCAGATTGAAGCTTGCAAAAACAAGATCGATTTTATTGGCTTCAATCTTGGAGAAGTCAAGAATATCGTTTAGTATATTCAGCAGGTTTGATGAGGATACCGAAATGGATTTCAGGTACTGTTTTTGCTCATCGTTCAGAGTTGTTTTGCCAAGAGTAGAGGTCATCCCTATGATTGCATTGAGCGGGTTTCTGATTTCGTGGCTCATGTTGGCGAGGAATTCAGATTTGGCCTTGTTGGCCCTTTCGGCCACTTCTTTGGCTTTCATGAGTTCTTCTTTATCCTTACGCTCAGTAATATCGCGCGAAACACACACGATCTCCTGCACCAGGTTGGTGTTCTGATTGTAGATAACCTGGTTGTTGGTTTCAAACCAGATATAGCTGCCATCTTTTTTCTTTATCCTGTAGCTTTCTATAAAGGAGCTTGTTCTGTTTTCCAGCAAAAGGATATGGTTTTTCCTGATGGTCTCTACATCATCAGGATGTATAAGCTGATAAGCAGATCTCCCGGTGAGCTCTTCAGGTTCGTATCCAAGCAATTTGTTGCAGGCAGGGGAGATGTAAAGATAGGTGCGGTCCCAGTTGTGCTTGGATATCATATCGCTGGAGTTCTCGGCCAGTATCCTGTAGCGCTCCTCGCTGTGCCTTATCACTTCTTCTGCCTGTTTGCGCTCGGTTATATTGCGAATGGTGCCAATGATCTTTTTGGGGTTGCCATGCTGGTCATAAATATACTTGCAGGTGAAGGATGCCGGTAGTTTCTGCCCGCTTTCTTTCCGGAGAAATACCTCGTAATCGGAAATTACTCCTTTGCTTTTAAGCAATTCAAGGAATACACTTTCTTCCTGCTTGTCATTGAAAAGGGGATTATTAAGAATATCCTCCTTTTTTATGTTGAGCATATTTTCCACTGAAGGGGAAATTTCCAGTACTTCCCCTTTAAGTGATATTTCAAAATAAACATCCTGGATATTTTCAAAAATACTGCGGTATTTCTCTTCGCTTTTCTTTAGTGCCAGCTGCGACTCGTAGAGTTTGCTTTCGATATCAATGTGGTTGATAACCTGTTTAATGATAGTGGGCAACAGGTCGATGAAGTTGCTGTCTTTTACCATGTAATCATGAGCCCCGAGCTTCATCATTTCCACGGCAGTTTTCTCATCGCCATGACCGGTAATAATAACAAAAGGGATATCGATATTATCTTTTCGTAGGATCTTGATTACCTGTTCTCCACTCATTTCGTAGAGCTGGTAATCGAGTAAGAGAAGCAGATCAGAACCGGAATTCTCTTTGATCCATTCTATTGCCTCATTACCTGTGAAAAACCCTTTGGTTTGGTAACCATTTTTTTGCAGAGTTTTTTGAATAAGGGTATTCAAAGCCACATCATCTTCTACAACAACAATGGTGTATTTATGAGGTGTTTCAGAACCAGAGATGCTTTGCATTATTAACCTGTTTGATTTTGATGATGGTTTTGCAATAAGCACATCCTGCAAATTGCATGTAATTAAATAGTAAAAATTATATTCTGCGCTATATTTGTTAGACAGAATAGTTTTTTCTTAAGACGCAAAGATATTAATAATATCGTATTTCATTGCTAATATTCAGCAATTTCATCAGTTTATCATTGGGGGTAATTCCTTTATCATCAGCTGCATATTCAGGTTTTAACCCATCGACAAAATACATTTTAATGGAATAGTTTCTTTTTGTGGTGATTTCTCCTCTTTTAGTAAAATTGAAGAAGTCTTTTACAATCAGATAGGTGTTCTCCGAAATATTTACTTTGTCCATTTCGCCGGCTTCTACTATTCTGCTGGCAATATTTACAGCATCTCCCCAGATGTCGTAAGCAAATTTTATTTTCCCCACCACTCCGGCTACCACTGTACCGGTATGTATTCCCAGCCGTAACCGGAATTCGGGCAGTTGAGAATTGAATTCATTTTTTAGTTTATCAATAGTGCTTTGAATTTTTAAACCCGCCAGTACGGTTGTTACAGCATTATAGGGCAATGTTTCGGGTACTCCACCGGCACACATATAACAATCACCGATGGTTTTGATTTTCTCCAGGTAATACTGCTCTACGATTTCATCAAAAACATAGAAATAATTATCCAGCCGGGAAACCAACTCAATGGGATGGCTATTTTTGGCAAGGTCTGAAAAACCGATAACATCTGCAAAAAGAATGGATACATCTTTTAACTCACGGGGCTTTGAATAACCTTTATCAAGGAGTTCTTTGGCAATGGGTTTCGGTAAAACTGACTGAAGAAGTTTATCTGTTTTGGCTTTTTCATTTTCCAGTGCCATTTTCTGGATAATGATCTGGTTGTTGAGTAGTTGAAGCTTTTCCGCGTTTCGCTCTAATTCCATGCGCGATTGCTCCAGTTTTCTGTTGATCTCAATTTTCTCCCAGGCTTGCTGCAAAGCTCTTACTATCTTGTTTACAAAATACTTCTCTTTGATTACATAATCTATGGCACCAAGTTTCATGAGCTCAACAGCGGTTTTCTCATCGCCGTAGGCTGTCATGATCAGGAAAGGTAACTTACATTCCAGCACCTTGAGTTTGTTGATCAACTCTATGGCCGACATATCATCCAGCAGAAAATCCAGCAATAAAATTACTGAGGAAGGATTTTTGTCTTCCATTTTTTCCATATGCTTCAAAAGCATTGAGCCGGAGAAAAAACTCCTGCATTCAATTCCGGCAGATTTCAGGCTCTTGGAGATCACATTATTCAGTGAGATGTCGTCCTCTGCAATCCATACAATTAAATCCGTGTTACTGGAATTATTCCTTTTATCTGGATTCATAATAGTTGGTGTGGTTGTGGTCTTTATTAATCTTTAGTGTGTAGCCAAGATCGCTTACCGTGTCAATGAAGTGTTGATAATCAATTGGTTTTACAATATAGCTGCTGCATCCCAGTGAATGGCATTTCTCTATTTCCCTTGGATTGTCAGTAGTGGAGATCATGATAATGGGTATATCCCGGGTTTTTTTGTTTTTCTTCAGTTTCTCCAATACTTCAATACCATCGATTTTGGGCATTTTAATATCCAGGAGTATAATATAGTTCTTTTTTGGTTGCTTCCCTTCAGGTTT
>SLIL01000224.1 GCA_007135645.1 Bacteroidales bacterium | reverse complement strand
CCCACTGTATTGGCTAATGTATTTAACCACTATGATTGTGTAATCTTTCTCCGGGGTGTCATCATCGCCATTAAGGATACGATCAGCAGATGTATCCGTTATCCTGAGCGGAAAAGCATAAGTATTATGCAATGCATCCGGATCAGAAGTAAACAGATCATGATCTATCGTAACTACAATTTCCCCGAGGATATGGCCGGGAGAAATGATCATCCGTTCATAATTGCTAAGGGAGTAATACTCTTCCGGCATGAGTTGAAAAACATTATCGCCAACAATGGCAGTATCGGCCAAAAGGTCGGGATCGATAACATAAGTAACCCATTCTTCGTTGTTGTTTTCCCTAACACCTGCAAGTACAGCAGCAAACTTGAACTGCATGTCAGTATCTCTTGCAACAAGCGTCCTTAATGGTTTTTGCGCACCAAAATATACCGTTGGTATGTTATCTGTGATATAATCCTCGTATTTTTCGCAGGAATATATCATAGAGAACAGAAGGACTGGCAACGTAATTCTTTTAATGATCTTAAGCATGGTAATTATTATTTAAATGTGTTTTAATCTCTTATTGAGCATATTATACTGAAGCAAAGTACCAGGTTCCCAGCCCTATTGCCCCGACCATCCCCTGTTGTCCCTGAGGTTGGGATTCTTTATCAGCTCATTCATTGGAAGAGGGGCGTAATAAAATCTGGGATCGCCCAGGTTCCGTTGTTCAACAATCACCGGTTCGTTACCAGGATCTGTCCCCCGATATTCAAACCCATCGGGTGTCCTAACAGCTTCGTAACCTCTCACTGGTTCATCAAGAGGCAAGAGCCATCTTCTCATATCGAAGTATCTCATGTTTTCAAAAGCAAACTCAATGCGTCTTTCGTTTTGAATAAACTTCCTGAACGCCTCTTTACCAGCTATGGCAGCTTCCAAAGCAAATAAATCAGGGTCAATTGAAAGCACTTGCTGCCGTATATTGCTGATACGGGCAAAAGCCGACTGAGATCCTGCACCTTCCACTGAAAGGAATGGGCCCGATGCTTCATTAAGCGATTCAATAAGATTAAAATAAACTTCACTTCTGCGAAGCAGGGCATGCATGTGCCGGGCAATAACCGGCTGGGTGGGATTGAGCATATCGGGTTCAGAAGCCAGCCATTTTCTCAGATAATAGCCGGTACGTGTGTTGCGGTGATCATACCCTGCAGCATCCCTTCCATAAGATTGGGTTGATTCATCGAAATAGATCTCAAGAGGCCTGTTATCAAACACCCTGTTGTTGTAATATACTGTAAGATCAAGACGGGGATCCCTGTTTTCAAATGGATTCTGGGGATTATAGATGGAATTTTCATGATCAATGGGAAAGCCATTTGCATCAGGAAAAGCATCTACCAGGTTCTGTGAAGGCTGCACCCTCCCCTGCCCATTGAAATAAGGGGGGAAGTTGCGATTTTCCATGTTATTGTTATTGAAATGTTTTCTGAAAATAAACTCGCCGGGAGTAACCTGGGGGTTAAAATTGGCTTCGGATAAAGGGGTATAACCTCCAAGCTGGCCTTCAACAATTGCATTGTAGGAAGTAACAGCCGCACGTTTCCATTTTGCAATAATGGAGTCTTCACTAATTGCAAAAGCACCCTGAGGCTGAAATGCCGGACTGGCAGCATAGGTATGGACCCTTGATTTCAGAGCCCAGGCAGCCTTGCCGCTGGCCCTTCCAAACTGCTCACCTCCGGTAACGGCATCATTGCCGGTATAGGTCAGGGGCAAATAAACCAATGCCGAATCGAGGTCATTGGTGATCTGCTGCACACACTCTTCATAGGTATTACGGGGCAATAGTTCAAGGCTTTCATAATCATCACCGGTATGGGCTTCTGCCAAAATAACATATCCCAGTGCCTGCCCGTCTTCAGCTATACCACCGTAAATTCTGAGCAACTCCATGCCCCACCATGCCCTAAGAAAGAAAGCTTCTCCTTTTAGCCGGTTCCTGTATCGCTGATTAACCAGTGAATCTGTCAGGCTATAATATATATCATCACTCAACCCGTTTTCCAGGAAAATGTGAATCTTCAGGAACTGCTCATAGGCACTATTCCAATTGCCTATGGGGTTGTTGGCGTTGCTCAGGCCGCCATGACCGAGATTATAAATCCCTGAACCAAGGGCGTTTGTAACTGCGTCATCAGTGGCAGCATCGAGAAAATTACTTCCTGACCAGTGATCCCACTGTGTCATAATTTTGTCATAAGAATCCATCAATACCCCCTGAGCTTTGTTGGGGATCCTCCAGGTATCTTCATCTCCATAATGATTATCGGGCCTGGGATCAAGCATCTTTTCGCAGGAAAAAAGCACCAGAAAGACCAATAATACCGGGGTTATTTTAAAATATCTCATAAGAATCTATTTTGTGTTTGTTTAATGCAATTTTTTCTTTGGAAGACTTATAAGCAGGCTTTAAAAAGAAACCGATATACCTGCAGAAACCGAAGTCAATACCGGATAGTTACCCAAACCTGCACTCATTGCTTCAGGATCAAGATCTTTGAGGCGCGATAGAACCAACAGATTGGTGCCCCTGAGATAAACCTTTATTTGCCTGGGAACAGCAACCACACCATCGCGATGAAAGGTATAACTTAACTCAGCATTTTTCAGGCGGAAGAAACTTGTGTTTTCCAGCCAAAAGTCAGAATCACGAAAATTATTGTTTCCTGCAGTAGTGGTTAGCCTTGGATAAGTTCCTCCGGGGTTATTTTCCGGATGAAAGCGATCCATGGTTAGAATGGAGTATTTTCCATCGGAGTGATTCCAGTAATAGGAATTATTAAGCCAGCTGCTTACACCTAAATGAGCAGTTCCCAATAAATAAAGCCCCCATCCATTGTAACTCATGCTAACATCCAACCCCAGCACATGCCTTGGAAAGCTGTTGCCCAGCATTTTCCTGTCATTGTCATCAATGATGCCATCGTTATTGAGGTCGGCATAGGCAATATCGCCTATTCCATAAGGGCCGAAAGTCTGAAAGGGATGCCCGTCAAGATCAGCATCAGGGCCAAACAAACCTTGCGAAACATATCCCATCATTGCATCAGAAGGCAGACCGACAGTGCGGCGGTATTCATCAGGGAAAAGGACTTCATTGGCCCGGATGATCTTGTTCTCCGAATAAGTATAATTGGCCCCGAAACCAAAAGTGAGATCATTGATCCTTTCTGACCAGCGCAACTGAGCCTCAACTCCCTGATTTTCAACTTCACCCCAGTTAAAATGCATGAAGCGTCCGCCGTACATACCAGGTATCTGAGAACTGAGAAAATGAATAATATCATACCTGTATTCATTGAAGTAGTTCAATTCCAGCCCAAGGCGGTGGTCAAAAGCCACTG
>SLIL01000223.1 GCA_007135645.1 Bacteroidales bacterium | reverse complement strand
TGCCGTAAAGGATGCCGTAGGCCGGGTCATCATCATAATTTGCCCAGATGCCTTCGGTAGATTGCTGCCATTGGGTGTGGGATAATCCGGTGAGGATGGGGTCACCATTCTGATAGTGAGCCACTCGCAGGTTCTCACCCATCCACTCCTGTTCGCCAATGACCACAGTGGGGTAAACATTGCCATCAATGTCGGTTACGGTTTGTGCGGGAACAACTTCAATGATTAAAATCGTCAAAATGATTAGGGATAATGATCGTATCATCGTTTTCTACTTTAATAAACTACTTGATTACCTTTTGCATATTTTAAGCATATACTCCATTCCCTCAAAAAAGTTATAATAATTGCCAAAAATATCAAAAACCGGTGGGGTGGATATCCGTGTTTATACCCGTTTTTTAGCGATAGAAAGAAACCATAAAAAATCATGGGATATCCCCTGCAACAATGGGTCGCAAAAGCCAGGGAATATCATATTCAAGAAAAAAGCATGAACAGGATCAGGAAAATAGCGGGCAGTAAGAGATTATCTAATTCTCCCTGTCAATGGTAAACTGCACGAGGTCTCTGAGTGATTTCTTCCAGGGGTTTTCGGGAAGACTGTCGAGAATATCAAACGCATTTGACAGATTTTGCTCCATGATACGGCGCGAATAATCAACTCCACCGCTCTGGTTCACTTTATCGATAAGCATGGCCACTTTATCGGGGTCGTTGCCGTGGTTTTTTACCGTATTTATGATGCGTCGTTTTTCAAGGTAAGATGACTGGTCAAGAAGATGAATGAGGGGTAGGGTGAGCTTTCGCTCTTTAATATCTCCACCGGTAGGTTTTCCCGTGTTTTTCCCGTTGTTGTAATCCAGCAGGTCATCCTTGATCTGAAATGCAATGCCGGTATATTCGCCCATAAGCCTAAGTTTCTCCTGGGTATCTTTATCAGCTCCGGCCGATGCAGCACCACACTCAAAGCAGGAGGCAATAAGCGAAGCAGTTTTTTTGGTGATGATCTCAAAGTAAACTTCCTCTTTGATATCCAGGTTACGTGCCTTTTCCAGTTGCAACAGCTCCCCTTCGCTCATTTGCTTTACCGAGCGCGACACGATCTTGAGCAGTTCAAAATCATCGTTATCCAGCGAAAGCAACAATCCTCTTGACAACAGGTAGTCGCCCACCAATACGGAGATCTTGTTTTTCCAGAGGGCATTGAGGGAGAAAAAGCCACGGCGCTCATTGCTGTCGTCCACCACATCATCGTGCACCAGGGTGGCCGTGTGGAGAAGCTCAATAAGCGATGCGGCACGGTAGGTTTTTTCTGTAATACCACCACAAAGCTGGGCGGTAAAGAAAACAAACAGCGGACGCATCTGCTTTCCTTTTCTTTTTACAATATAGCGGGTGATTTTGTCGAGCAGGGGCACCTTGCTTTTCATGGAAGCACGGAACTGCTTTTCAAATTCTTCTATGTGATGCTCAACGGGAGCTTTGATCTCTTTAAGGGTCATTCAAACTTTGATTGGATAACAGAAAACAAAATTATGGAAAATAACTGTTTACGGTAAACAATAAATGACTGAATGCCAAAAAAGTTCAGAATGCCTGGTTCTTTCTTCCATTGGAATGAATCGAAAAAGCCAATGGATATAAGGTTTGTTTCTGACTGACTATCAGCACATTTAACAGAATCCTGTTTATTCTGAACGCCCTGAACCACTTAAATCTAACCAACAGCGCTTAAGTGTTTCCCTGACTTTTACAATGCTAAGATTAAGCGTTATACGTAAATGGAGGAAAAAAAAAATTTATAACTTAGCAACCCCAAACAGAGAAATACAGTATAAGAAAGAAAAAGTATTCATATTAATAAAAGTGTCTTCCTTATGAAGCTTAACGTAGGATTTGTAAAGTCAGTGCTGAATGTGTATGATGAAATGTCGGAGAATGGTATTTCAATTGTTTATCTTGGTGAATTTCACCATCAGATAACAAAAATGTTTACCTCTATGGCAGAGGATGACATGGACAGGAAAGACGAGCAACGCTCCATTATCAGAAAAGTTTATTCTGTAATGGTTGAAACGCTCCAGAATATGGCCAAGCACTCGGATGAAATTGCTGACAAGTTCAATATTGGCAAAGGGCTGTTTATGATTGGCAAAAAAGACGAGACCTATTATGTTATTACATCCAATAAGGTAACCAATCAGAAAAAGGAAGATCTGGAGCTTGCCATCAGACAGGTGAATGGAGCCACCAAGGACGAATTAAAAGAAATGTACAGGAAGCAGATCACCGAAGGGAGCCTGTCTGAAAAGGGAGGCGCCGGTCTTGGATTGATTGAAATAGCCCGGAAAACCCGTAATAAGCTGGTGTATCAGTTTCTGCCTTTTGATGAGCACACGCAGTTCTTTTTACTGAAAGTGGAAATCAACGCCAAAAAAATCGCAGAATAACCCATAAGAGACTATTATCCCCTGGATTAACCTGAAAGAGGTAATTCAGGTTTTATAAGTTATGAAAAACCTCCATATGATCTGCTCATATGGAGGTTTTTTTTTGGACAAACGGATGCCTGATAAGCACAAAAAAAGTTGCCCCATTGATAACAGGGCAACTTTAAAAACCAAAAACTAATGATTAACCAAATCCTCTATTTATGAGTTTTTTCGTCAGAAACAGTAAGCCGCTTCCTGCCTTTTGCTCTTCTGGCAGCCAAAACTTTACGGCCATTTGCCGTTTCCATTCTTTTTCTGAAACCATGCTTGTTTTTCCTGCGCCTTCTTGATGGTTGATATGTCCTTTTCATTGTACTAAATGTTTTCTGTGATTATATTTTCCTCAATGAATGAGTTACTTACAGTTTTTTCAGCTAGTTATTCTGCGGCCCGAATTTTGGGACTGCAAAGATAGATAATACTTTTTTAATACCAAAACACATTGAAGTGTTTTTTTAAAATATTGTTTACTCACGGTAAATAAACACATATTTCCCATTCAAAGGAACGACTGTTGCAGAGTTCGGGCAATCTTACCCGAGAAACCTGCCGGTTTTGATATTGTAAAATTTATCCCTGAGCAGATCCGCAGTTAAACATGAGTGCACAGGCACAATCCCCACCAGGTCTCCCACATTGATCGTATCCCAGAATTCCTCAGGGCATTTAAAAATTCCATGCTCCTGCGAGAGCCTGTCCATATAAAGGGGTGTACTAAATCGCTCCCACCCTTTATCAGAGATCTTTACCACTTCCCCAAAAACTTTCTCCTGATCAGACAATACCAGAAAATCTTTGGAAAGGTGCACGGCTCCTGCGTATAGAACGATCTCTTCCCGTTTTTTCTGCTTTGCAACCACGGGAGCTGCAACCACTGCAGCGATCTGGTCCCAGTCGCATGAAGCCAGATG
>SLIL01000314.1 GCA_007135645.1 Bacteroidales bacterium | reverse complement strand
TCAACCTTTCCCCATAAATAGGCATCGATCATTACATCTCCGATCACCATGATGTTTTGCCGGGAAAATGATTCAAACAGGGCCCTGATATCCGTTGATTTGGTCATAAAATGTTTGTTGTTTAAGTGTCAGCAAGAGAACTCATAACTTTTACCTGAGATTGATAAGAAAACGTCAAGTGCAAGGCGGGCGATGGCTGAAAAACAGGAGTCCCGAAGTAAATTCGGGATGACACTGGTTTGAAGACAAGCCCAACGCCGCAATTGGCGTTTTCTTGCAAGCATTATTTTAGGTTTGTCAGTGCAGATCTAATTCTTTTCACAGCTTCAATGAGCAGATCATTGGATGTGGCATAGGAGATGCGAATGCAGCCGGGCGACCCGAATGCATCGCCGGGAACCAGGGCCACATAAACTTTGTCAAGAATATACATGCACAGATCGTTGGCATTATGGATAACCGTTTCACCATCGCACTTTCCCAGATAGCTGCTTATATCGGGAAACAGGTAAAATGCCCCCTGGGGTATGTTGGTTTTAAGCCCGGGAATATTTTTAAGCAGATCAAGCATAAGGTCTCTTCTTTCCTTAAACTTATCCAGCATGTGCCAGGTTTGCTCAGGCAGGGTTTCCATGGCTTCCTGTGCCGCTTTCTGGGCAATGGAGCTTGCCGCCGATGTAAACTGCCCCTGCAGCTTATTGGTTGCAGATGCTATGGGGGCAGCAGCTGCAAGATAGCCCAGCCGCCAGCCAGTCATGGCAAAACCTTTGGAAACACCATTGATAAGGATCACCCTGTCTTTGACATTTTCAAACTGTGCTATACTCTCGTGATTCTTGTCAAAGTTGATCAACTCGTATATTTCATCCGACATGATAAAAACATGTGGGTTCTTTTCAAAAACTGCTGCAAGGGCTTCCAGTTCCTGCTTGCTGTAAACCGATCCGGATGGATTGCAGGGGCTGGAAAACATAAACAGCCTGGTTTTTTCTGTAATGGCCTCTTCCAGTTGCCTGGGAGTGATTTTAAAATCGTTTTCTATGCCCGCTTCAATAAAAACCGGTTGCCCCTCCGCAAACTTTACCATATGCGCATAGCTTACCCAGTAAGGGGTGGGTATGATCACCTCGTCACCAGGATTGATGAGGCACAAAATGGCATTCATGATGCAGTGTTTGGCACCTGTGCTCACTACAATCTGATCGGGAGTGTAATCAAGGTTGTTATCCCTTTTGAGTTTTCTGCAAATTGCCTGTCTTAATTCCAGATAGCCATTTACCGGGGGATAAAATGAGTAATTGTTATCTATCGCTTTTTTTGCTGCCTCTTTGATGTTGTCTGGGGTAAAAAAGTCGGGTTCGCCTACACTGAGATTGATCACATCATGCCCTTTTGCTTTAAGCTCGCGACTTAAACGTGACATGGCCAGGGTTTCTGACTCTGCCAGCTGATTGATACGGTTGGATAATTGTATGGTCATATGAATGCTTTTTTAAGGGTGAAAAACAGTATAACCTCTAATATACCAAAGAAGGCATATAGAAATGAACCGCAAAAATAAGAAATTATACTTGAGTAGCACCTGTGATATTCAGGCAAAATAACAGGAAGATAATCAGCTTTAATCCTGAGGCACCAGAAAGCTTGTAAACGCCGTGACCAACCTGTTGACAAAATACGAAAACTGTTAACAGGTTGGAATAATTATCAGAATTTTATCAAATATTTAATACTTTTGCTCATGAGAGCTACAGATATTTCTAACCAAAAAAACAAATATAAACTTGCAAATGGCAGGTTTTTTGATATTCACTTTTAAAATTTTTTATTCATTTAATCTCTACAATCATGAAAAAAACACCAATGAAACGATTCGTATTTTTTGCTGCCCTGTTTGCCGGAATTTTGATAATAACAAGTTGCGGAAGTAAAAGGCAAACAGCCGCTACCAGCCCTATGGGAACAGAACTTGACATTCCCTGCAGCGATAATGAGTTTTTCTCAGACATGACCCATTTCCGTGGCACCGGAATGGCCGAAGGGACCAACCTTGCATCTACCCGCCGCAGAGCTAACCTGGATGCCAATGCAGCACTGGCGGCAAGTGTTAACAGAACCATCAGATCGGTAACCGACCGCTACACCCAGGATATTACCGTGGGAGATGCCAATGAATATGCCGAACGATTTGAAGACCTTACCCGGTCAGTGGTTAACCAATCGCTCAACAATGTATCTACCGTGTGTAGCAGGGTGTTTGAGCGCGATGGCAGATACAGTGTTTATGTAGCTGTCGAAGTGGACAAGGATGAAATGATGAACAACATTTCCAGCCGCATCAGCCGCGACGACAGGCTCCGCCTGGATTATGACAGAATGAAGTTTGAAAGGATCTTTAACGAAGAAATGGAAAGACTTTCCAACGAAAGGCCATAAAGATTACCATGCAATACTTAAACCGCAGCAAGAAATTGTTGCGGTTTTTTTATGGGATTTTTTTAATCAAACCATCCCTCAAGCTTTTTACTCATTTCTTCTGCAAGCCTGTTCAGTGCCTGGATTCCTGCTTCTTCAAAACTGTTTCCGCCTGCATTAACTTCAGGAAATACTTTACTTTTCAACTCCTGCTGTGAAACATTATCGGTAAGCACAATTTCGCCCGAGGCAAAAGCCGTGTGTATCCCTTGCCTTTGTGTCCCTTTTCTGGTACGGGCATGAATGGCCATTACATAATCTGCAAGCCTTGCTTCATTAACGATACTCCATCCATTACCTGTAAGGAATTGCCTCATGGCACTTTGGGTAATGGAGCGATGTTGCTGAACATCCATGTTAAACTCACTTGAGATTATGAGTACCCTGACAGGATCTACCAATACTGATACAATTTCCTCGGGCACGATCAGTGTTTCCAGAAACTGCGGCCCTTGCCTATGAGAGGCTCCCATCAGGGCAGAGAGATCAGGCCTGATGGCTATCTGTATATTACCCGGGGCATTAACCCGGGAGATTTTCAACGGACTGATTCCGGAAGAATCTGTGGGAAAAAGCTTATCGAAGGTACAATTGCCTTGTAAAATGGTGGCGTTGAGAGGAAAGCTTCTCACCAGTATTCTGCTGCCATCCTGGTCAAAAAAAACCACCTCGAGCTTAATCTTACCGGAAGGAGCCTGAAAAACTTTTGAATGTAACGTTGGCGATAATGAGTTGATCCTGATGGAGGAAAAAAGTCGGCTGATTTCCATCAGGAGTTTTACTTCCAGAAATGAATCAGGCGATCCATTGGGTGCCCTTAGCCCCATGCCCATGTATGGAGCAATTTCGTTCAACGCCTGCAGGTAAAAACCAATGGCTGGAGTAATTTCCTTTCTGCCCAGGGCATTTTCTGCTTGTGTAAAGTACTCAAAAGCCTG
>SLIL01000408.1 GCA_007135645.1 Bacteroidales bacterium | reverse complement strand
TTCCACATATTTCAATTTTCCTGCACCCCGCAGCTCCCCTTCATGAAATACAGCTATGATATTATCTTCGTTGGAAGAATAAAGGCTATCTATGAGGAGCTGACCCACGATATTGGCCGAAAACTGAAAATCGGCAGGATCAACCACCCAGTGGGGTGCTTCCTTGTAAACTTTAAGGTAAAGGTCGAGTTTTTCATGGTATCCGAAATCGCTGGTAAGGTAAAGCGACACCACATAGTTGCCTATATTCAGAGCCGGGTTTACGGTAAACTCAACGATACTGTAGCTGTCAGGAGGCAGATTACCCTGTGGCTGTGATGTGGTGAGCCAAATGGGCAGGTTACTGATGTTGTAGCTCTGCTCAACCCCTGCCACATTGCGGATCTTTGCCTGGAAAGTCAGTGGCGCGTAAAGTTCCTTTTCAAAGTTGATACGGTCACGGTCCCACAATACGGTGTTTTGCTTTACAAAAGCCGACCAGGTTACGGGTGACGCCATCCTGTTTTCGTGAAGATCTTCCACGTTGGCAACGGTAAAATCAAGGATGGTTTTTTCAATGGCTGCCGGTGGCTCTTCCACATGGATAACGATCTGGTTTTGTGAAGCCACCCATGAAAACTGGAGGTTTTCAACGGGTCGTGCATCCCTTATGGTGGGCGTTTCCTGTGAAAATTCCCCACCGATGGCCGTTGCTGTGCCACCGTTTTGCCAGCCGTCAAAGGGTGGAATGTAGTTATCATCAAGGGTTGGTTGCAGAATCATGATGCCCATGGTTTCTTCATACTGCTCAAAGGGATAATACGCCAGCAGGCCCATTTCGTCTCCATGTATTTTGGAATTCCTGTCTATGTCCATCTGGCCGCGTCTGCGTGCCAGGCCCCATACCCTGAATTCATCGATGTATCCTTCAAAATGATTATCCACAACCCAGTCCTGGCCTGCCATGTACCTGCGTGCCCCGATGGCCATCTGTGCCCCGGCCATTGCTGTAAACCCGGCGGCAGGGGCATAGGCCTGCAGTTGCCCGTTTACAAACAGGGAGAAGTTGGCCTGCCTGTTCATAACCACGGCCACGTGGTGCCAGTTGTTATCGAGAAAATCGTGGGGTGCGGTCACAGCGGTGCCATTGTTCTGCACAAAAAGCCGCCCCTGATCATTGAACCCGATGGACAAAGCATTGAGCACCGATGGTATCTGATCAGTGCCATCACCAATACCATTGGAGAACAGCGTGGTATTGGCCTGAGGCTGTCCCCTGAACCAGAATTCAATGGTAAAGTCCATTTGAGGTATAATAATGACCGAGGCCGCCGTATTGATGAGCAGATGGTCGCCATCACCATTGAAATAGCGGGAATACTTCAGGGGCAGCACCTGCCATGTGGTGCCGAAAAGTGTGGCATGCTGTGCCCTGGAAAGGTCAAGGGCCCTGTTGCCGTTTGCTTCTTTCATGGGCCAGTAGCCGATAAGGCCTATTTCTGAACCCACGAACGATCTCATGCTGTTGATATAAAACAGGCTAAGGCTGAGGGTTTTGTTCCACACTCTGAGTTCGTGCATGGCGCCATGGAGAAAATGCTCATGATCAAAGCTTTTGCCAAGGATCAAATCGCCCGAAGCTTCGAAGGTGCCGGTAACCGCAACATTTTCCAGTGCACGGCCATCGTCTTTCAGGAATGTTACCAATTGGGTTTCGGCATTGTAAACCACGCCCCAGTGCACCCAGGTATCGGTTTGGGGGTATTCATCCACCGTAACAATTTCCTGGTCGCCCAGTCTGAGATAGAACTTGTTGGTTTCGGTAAACCCTATTTCCAGGTCGTGGCTCTGGGAGAGCACCACGGCGCGTCCGTCGGTTGCCCTGTTGAGCCAGAACTCAATGGTGAAGGATTCGTCTTTGATGTAAACACCCCTCCGAACGCTGGCATAGGAAGTTGACCCGTCGAAGAACAAGGAAGTATTGTGGTTGAGCTCATAGCCATTGAGTACCCCCCTTACGGAGAAATTATAGGGTGTAAGCAATGCCCCCACGATGGGTTCGTTGAAAGAGATCATTACATCATCGCCATGGGAGAGAATGCCATTGGCCGGTTGTGGTGTGCCAAACACCTGTGGCCGGTGCGTATCCTTAATCCCGCTTTTTACCTGCGAATGGTTCACGGTGCCATCGGTGCAGATAGTTGTTACCCGCACATCATAACTACGATCGATCAGGGCCGACATATCCCATATATAATTGATGACCGGCTGCCCCCCGATAAAGGTTTTGGGCTCGGGGGCTCCATTGTAATCTTCCTCATATACGAAAAAAGACATCTCAGTGAGCCACAGCGAACTGGAAGATGGCTTATACTGAAACAGGATCCTTTCAAAGGTGGAATGGTTGAGGTTGTAAGCATCGAAGTTAACAGCCATTTCGGTACCGGTAATGGTATTGATCACCCACAGATCATTGGGCTGATTGAGTTTGATGGATGAGCAAACCGGCTGGAAGTAGGCTGAAATGCTTACACTATCGGCAATGTTTTCCTGAAAATTGGTAGGATCAAACTGGCACATGGAGTGCAGGATCAGAGTAAGGCCTTCGTAATCATACACATCGGGTTGCACCTTTTCTACCGATATGATTTTGTTAAGGGTCTGGCCTGCCGGCACCAAAACGGCACGCCCGTTTCCTATGGAGTTGCCATCCATTGAAATTTTAGCCCCGTTTTGGTTGGATGCTTCATCTACAATGAGCATGAACCACTGATCATCCTGCGATTCGCTGATGTTGGCCAGCTGGAAATTAAAGATCGCAGGCGCATCTTCAGGTACATTGGTTACAATAGGGTTTTCAACTGTAAGCTGGGGGATTTCACGTTGCATGGTAGCCTGCCCAAGCAAGGTGCCGGGCATATAGTATTTGGTATATTCGGCATCTTCGTGCGGGCACATGGTTTGCCCCCCTACAATACTAAACACCAATCCATAGGGCGATTTTGGCTTTTTCACATCAACACTGATATAATCCCCTGCATTGCTGTCGCTTAGGGTATAGCTGTAGGTGGTATTATTGGTGAGGGTTTCGCCCGTTTCAGTAACAACACTGAACGACATGGTCCTGGATGTCTGCACCCGTGTTCCCATGCCCAGCAAGCTAAACCCAACTTCGGCGGCCACCTTCACATCAAGATCCCATTCGAAAGTAAACGTTTCTTCTGTGCTCGATTCGAACGTTTCAGAACTGGTATAGGATGCTCCCCCGTCAAAAGAGATATTCTCAATCAATTCTGCTTCCAGCTTTTCTTTTTCGTTATCGCTGAGAATCCTTATCCAATCAGCCAGTTGCCGGTTGAAAAAGTCCACAGAATCCACAAACGTTGAATCTGAAGGCCAGTCGAGAGGTATGGTAACGTTGTATGAGTCGCCGCCAATATAACCATCCGGGACATAAATACCGGTGGTGTTGGGCCTGCCAAACTCAGGGTCGTTGGGATCGCAGATCACGCATTGATAGGCATCGTGCGAAAGCAGGAAACTATTGCGCAACATGGCAAGGTTGGGTAAAAGGTAATTCTCGATGTTATTCTGAGAAAAGGCAAAGGTGGTAGCAATTTCGGGACTTACCCGTATTCCTTTGGTCATCCCGATATCGTAAATTACACCCTCCTGTTCAAATTCACCTCCCACAAACCCGTCACCTTCCAGCAGATCAATAGGCATAAGGTCGATTTGTGTAGAAACGCCATAAACAATATTGGTTGCTTTTCCCACAAAAACATCACCACCACTTCCCACAAAATCAGGCTCTGAAGAGGTTGACCATGTTTGTGTAACGGTAGTGGTTGATGTTTGTGTTTGATTGTCAACAAAGCCAAGGCTTGTTTCAAAGCCAATATCAAAATTGGCAACTGTTTCATTCTCGGTAATTACCCCGGCACCGATTCCTGCAAAGGTAACCACCCTGGTGCCCAGGTCGAAATTGACGTTGGTTGCCTGTGCTACTTTAAAGCCAAAATCAAATGAACTGGTACTCACAATGGTTTGCCCCTGCTCCAGGGATGCAAAACTTTCATCGCCCGGGGGGTCTCTCAATATTGTAATGATCTGATTGGGCCCTGTGGTAACAAAGTTATTGCCCGTTGGCATGCCCCCAAGCAAATAGGCCCTGAAGGTTTGCCCATTAAACAACCATGGGGTGCTGATGGCGTTGTTGGGCCCTGTGCGCGCAACAATGGCCATGGTAAGCAGGTAGTCGCCAATGCCCCCTGTGGTAATGTTGGGCAATCCCCCAGTAAATTCGTACAATACAGTTCCATCTTCGGCAATGGGGTAGCTGTTGTTCCGGGTATCAATGGCCAGCTGGTTTTGTATCTGCACCTGTCCGTCGGTAACAGGCACCCGGTCTTCGTAGTTATCGTTGTCTGCATTGATATACTCTTCAAAAACAGAGACTTTGAGCCTGTAATTTCCCCGTTGCATCAGCACCGGATAAAGGGTTTTCAGGTTGCCATCTTCATCTACCAGGTCAACGATGTTATCATCTTTTGCCATAGCTTGTGTTTCCCAGAAAACAGGATCCCCATTGGGACGGGTGACCGAAATGGAAGGGCTGACGCGGTAAATGAGGTCATGATGATGTTGAAAACTCACACTGTCGATACGGAAAGTTTCAACAGGCTCGCCATCAATAATAACGAATTCAGCAATGGTATCTGTTTCGCTGAGCATCATGAACTTTCCGGTAAGATCGACCATGGTGTGGAAGCTTTCGCCAAAGGTATAATTACCTGCCGAAGCCTGGGTGATCACATAGCGCTCCGGGAGAAGGTAAGCCACAAATTCACCGGTTTCAGTATCGGGGAAAATGGTGATGTTACGGGGATTAAGATGGTTGATATGGTAGGATGTTTCGCCCACTTGTTCGGGTTCACCCCCTTTGTACATCCACTGCTCCCAGGTTCCGGTCACAGGCTCATCATCGTTGTCAGAAAGATCTCTTTGCTTTTGCGTGGTCAGGGTTATCTGGGCATTACCCAGGTTGTTAAAGGTTTGTCCAAGCCCTGTGGGTTTTTCCGCCTCCAAAGGACCACCCGCAACCCTTCCCATCACCTTTACCAGGGTAACATCAATGAATTGCAAGCCCGACAATGGTTGCTGGAAATCAAAGGTAGTATTGGGTTCAGGGGGGAAACGGCCTCCATTTTCAAATTCATGGCCCTGCTTTTCAACCGTAATATAATGATGGCCAATGGGAACACTGATCTCAAAGTTACCCATGGCATCTGTTGTTACTAGGCCTCCGGATGCATTCACCACAGCAGAACCGTCTATTTTGAAGCTTACGCCCTCAACGGGAAATCGTGTATTGTTGTATTTTATGTTTCCACTCACCCTGAAGGAAGAGATATCGGTAAAATTGATGTTGTTGTGTGTGGCTGAATTGTTGCTCAGGAACAGGAGGGTGTGGTCGGGTTCAAACTGATGATTGAGATACATGGGTGTAATGTAATACACGGAACCATCTGTAGCATAGGGAATGCCTGAGATGAGATAATTTCCCGCGCTGTTGGTGATCCCTTTGAAAGATAACTGATCAGAGGTAGGTGTAAGTTCCGACCATTCGCCGTTGGTAATGCTGCCATGGTTTTCATAGAAGTTAAATCCGGCTCGGGCCAGGTCGAAGATGAGGTTGCCTGCCCCTTCATTGAGCCTTAAATAGGCTACAATATGGGATTCTGAGCCGGCAATAAACCTTCCGAAGCTGTTCATGATCTCCCCATGGCTCAATGCCCTGCGGTACATCCGGAAATCGGCAAAATACCCACGGAAGAAGTTACCATCCGCGCTCCGACCCAGAAATACGCTCTCACCATTGGCCTGTGGATCAGCAACAATGTCTGCCTGGGCAGTCCAGACTTCTTCTTCCCTGTACATAACATGCAGCGTTGCTTTTTCCCGCACCTGAGAATAGGTGGCAGCCACGTGGAAAAAAGTATCCACTTTTTCGGTAAAATCGAGACTGAGCAGTTGCCCTTCCACATAAAAGTTGATGCGCCCGCTTTCATACTCCACTACATATTGTTCGCCTTTGCTGAAGATCACCGAACCGTTTGCAGCCTGATCAGGCCTTACCCATGATTTAAAAGTAAAGGCCGTATCGAGATCAAACAAGGAATTATTGATGTTGTCGGGCACCGAAATAAAGGCATTTTCGCCATTGAGGAAAATGCTGTATGCACCAAATTCGTCATCGGTTTCGGCCAGGATCTTTACCCCTTCCACGGCCACACCCCCTTCATAGGTTACCCTTCCGCTTACGGTAGCTGTGGGCACCCGAAATCCAATTCCTTTGATGTAATTAACATACTCAAAGATAAAATCGTTGGATATACCCTGGGCATACAGGGTGTATTCATAAAGCTGGCCCGATTCGCTGTAGTGGTCTTGCCAGGAGCGCACGTTGCCTGCAAGGGCAGCCACCAATACCGAATCTTCGCCCGAGAGGTATTTTTTACGGAATATGCGAAACCCGGTAATGTCGGATTCATTATTGGTAACATCCCACGATAATTCCACATAACCCCCAAAATATCCTTTGGAGGCAAAAAGGTTCTGGGAAAAAGTATTGTTAAGGAAAATGATGCTGGGATGAAATCCGGCCATAACTTTCCCATCAAGACCATCCACCCACTGGGTACTCACCAGTGCACCGCTGGAAATGGTTACCCGCATACCCTCCACAGGAGTGGATTGTGTTCCCACCCAGCCCATGCTATATGGAGGAGAGGGGTTCTGGGCAAAAAGCCCAAAAGCAAGTCCCCACGTAAATACAAGGGTTATAATTTTTTTCATATTCAGGGATTTTATTATTGACAATTAAACACCAGAAGTGTAAAACGCAGGGTCTTTTTGATTTGCCTGGCTCAGGAAAAGGCTTAATACCACTAAATAAACACAAAGCAAAAACAGCCAAATCAGCTCACATAATACCTGGCAAACAGCACCCTTAGCGTGAGTTCTTCTGCTAATATTTTATGATATAGAAAACATAGGCATTAATGGGCCGGGTTTCATCACCTCCTGTTTCAGCGGTGTTTCCCGAGTTCACAGTTACAGAATGTGTATGGTTTCCGGTTTGATTCGTACGTAACCAGGTTCCTCTGGAATTACCGCCAGCATCTATTCGATGGTTGGTATATCCACCCCCGTCTCCCCAATGAATACGGTGGTCTCCCTGATAAATGCTATGCTGATGGGCACCATCAGAACTGGTTCCTCCTGTCAGGTTACCGGGACCGTGCTTGTGGGTGGCAATTTCATCAGATTGTATTGTACCCACGTTATTACCGGTATTTCCACCGGATGCCGAAGCAGTCCTGCTGGCGGCATCGGGATCGTTACCTTTGGTTTCATCTACCCCGCGTAAAAACATACCCCTTAAATCGGGAAGATTGAAATTGGTGCCTGAGCCGCCCCAGCTATTACCGATAGCAGCATACAACTGGGGATAGTTGGCCTGTGAAACTGCTGTGCCGTCACAAACAAGCCATCCGGCAGGGACGTTTTGTTTTGGCCCTGCAAAAGATACAATGGTGCCCACCGGCACCCCGTTTGCAGCACTGCGTGCATAAGGAACCGACATGAGAGCCGCATCGCTGATGGTAGTGTAAACCCCATCGGTAGTACGTTTCACCTCTACCTTTAGCCAATACCTTACGGTACTGAAATTAATGGCTTTGAAGTCATTGGGCTTTATACTTCCAAGAAAAAGACTAAAAACACCATATGGATCGGATTGGGTGGTGTGTTCTTCCTCAAAAATTACACTTCCTCCCTCGGGATAGAGAGAGAACCTTACATTGATATTGGCACTGCCCAGGGCATTTCCATTGGGGTCTTGTGCATATCCCTGGAAGTTGAACGGACTGGAATCGGTTTGTGCCTGCAAGGAATTGAATCCTGAAACAAATGCCAGGATCAAAAGCGAAAGGGTAATTGAATTTTTCATCTGTTTGTGTGAATTTGGGTTAATGAGAAATATGAATTTTTTATGTTTCAAGCTGCTGTAAAACGGGTTGGATTAATGGTACTCGGGAAACCCCGCAATGCAGGGAGTCCCGTAATACCAGAAACAATATGGCAGAATAGGCCCTGCCACACTGATTCAATTTTTTCAGGCGACCTACCCTCGTGAACAATCCAGAGGGAAAAGCAACCTTTGCCGTCAGAACGTCAAATATCTTCGATTAAAAACCAATATCAAACTTACCTTTTGATTTTAGTTTTACCAAAAAAGTTGGCACGTAAAAAATACGTAAACAGCCGTTCAAAACGATAATTTAGGGCTTGGGGAATACGTAAAAAACACGTAAGGAGTTTTTCAAATATCACTACATCAAATACTTACACCGCAGGCAAACGTTCCCGGCATTTTCATGGAATACCAATGGCCTTTAAGGCGAAATGAATAGATTAGGGAAGTGCTATTAAAACTGAAGAAGGTAATTGATGAGGTTATCGGAAGTGGAAAGCCCCAGCTTTTTCCGGATATTGGAGCGTGTGGTTTCAATGGTGCGGGTACTCCTGCTGGTGATCTCTGATATTTCTTTGGTGGAAAGATTCAGACGGAGCATGGCACACAAACGTATTTCAGCAGGAGAAAGCCCGGGGCATTTCTCCACCAGTTTAGTGATAAACCCATCGTTGAGTTCATTGAAGCGGTTTTCAAAATCTTTCCACAACTGCTGGTCGCGTTCGCTGGTTTTCAGAAGTTTTAGCAGCGGCTTAAAATCACCGGAACTCTGCCTTTCTGCTTTCAGGATCATTTGCTGCACTTCATCCCTGAGCTTTTGTATGATCTGCTCGGATTTTACCAGGGAAAGGGCCTTCCCGGTAAGTTCCTGCTTATTGGCCGCAAGTAAAAGCTGTGTTTTTTCCACCTCTTTTTCATACAGCATTAATTGCTGCTTGTCCATTTTACGTTTTTTATTATAAAAGACCATCGCCCCCACATGTATCATAATAATTATCAACAGTATCAATATACCCAGGTAAAAACGCATACGGTCAATCCGTTTACTTTTTTCCAGCTCTTCAATTTGAAACAGTTTTCTCTCGGTATCATAAATGATCTGCAGCTCGCTTATCCTTGATCTGTGTTCCTTGCTCCAGAGGCTGTCGCGCAGGGAGTAGCCCCTTCTGAATGCAGCCATTGACGAAAGGTAATTGCCCTCAAGGCTGTCAAGTGTAGCCAGGTTGAAATAAACATCGCTTTGAACATTTAAGGAACCGATACCTTTAACAATTTCAAGGGATTTGTTCAAATAGTTCCGTGCTGACCGGTATTCATTCAATTGGATATAGGCCTGCCCCAGGTAAAGATAGAGCCTTGAAATGGCAGACTGGTTGCGCACCATGGGAACCAGATCATTGGCCCTGAGGAAGTATGCCATGGCTTCTTGCGGCGCGCCACCTGTCATAAGGGCAATTCCAATATTTACATTGAGTGCAAGCATTACATAATGATACTGGTTTTCTTCGGCAATCAACAACCCTTGCCTTGCATAGCTGATAGCTTTTTCCCAATCATCAGCCCTGCCGGCATACATGGAAGCAAGGTTGTTAAAGGCGTTGGCCAGTTGCCTTGGAAGATTTCCATGTGAAGCAAGCTCAACAATCCTCAGACGTACCTCAAGGGCTTTTTCTGTGCTGTCTAACCGCACATAGGCATTGCCCAGCAAGCCCAGGGTGTGCACCAACCGGAATGTGTCCTTTGCCTCAACCTGAAAATCGGCCACTTCCAGCAGGTACCTCAGGGCCAACTCATACTGATCAAGCCTTAAATGCAACCGCCCCAGGTCATACATGGATTTGTACATTCCCCGTTTATTCCCAAGGTCTGTATCGATTTGCAGTGCAATATCCAGATATTTTCGGGCACTGTCATGCTCCCAGAACTCAGCATACAGGGTGCCGATGTTATTGGCCGCCTGCGACCTTTTGGACAAGAGGCCGGAAGCATTGTTGTCCAATGACATGGTAACTTTATACTGCTCTATGGCCTTTTCAAGATCGCCCATGTACCAATAATAAACCCCCTTTGTATTGAAATAATCAGCCTTTCTCACAATATCTTTATCATTGGCAAGAGCGGATGCCGCCTCAAGCAAAACAACAGCAGAGTCCATATTGGTGCGCATGAGCATCTGCGAAATGATCAACCCCGCGTGCAACCGTTCATTGGGATCTTGTGCATTAAAAAACACATGATCCAGGCTGTCCCTGTTTATGGCATTGGCATTGGAAAACAGCAAAACTGCAACCATTAACACCAATGATTTACCAGACAAAATGAATGGGTTGAAGAACAAAAAACCATACATCGAATAACCTTTTAAATGAATCTATTGGCATCAAATCGTTTACCATATTATATCCCAGCCCCTTAATTCTCAGTCATGAGGCCCAGCATGTAGATCATAATTCAATGCCTGTCTTATTCGTAGCATTTTAATAACTAAAATACAAAATTTTGGGGAAAAAGTTCTGTATAAATGAGGGTAACTTTTCAGTAATGGCAACTATACACCTGATATACAGGTCAAGAAGATTAAAGATTTCATTAAGTTAACAGGAAAGCATATTCGCAAACATGCCATTAGTCCGGGAATTGAAAAGAAGATCAATGCTAAAATAGCCATTTATTCATTTGCTGCAACAACAGTCTTAATGGGCCAAAGCATGGAATATACCAAAGCATATAATATACCATGGAGGCAATAGGCCAGAGTAATATTAAAACCACTCAAAATTACTTTTCCGGATTTGATGATGAAAGAAAGCAGGATTTTGCTGATAATATGTTGAATTTGCTGAAGAATACTTAATCATGCCTTCTATATAACTGTTTTGTGAACAGTTGGTTTTCTGTAACACATAATTGTTTCGAAAATGTGCAGGTATTGTTGAAACCTGGGTATAAAAAAGCGAAGACCTGCCGATTTGGGCATTGTAAAGAGGCCTGGCAGGTACAGTTAATGCAAAAGTATTGTGTTTATGTAAAAAACCCATGCATTTTGTGTTAAATCTTGATTGTTTTTATGCTGAGCTATGGTTTTTGTTTAATTTTGCGGTAGCTCAGCGACCATTCCCCAAAAGGATATAAGTGTTGAAGGAGTTAAGAAGCCGTTTAGAGACCCTAAGCGGTTTCGGCGTTTTGATCACCACCTTTCAGGCTTCATCAATTCATAACCTGTCTTACTAATCACAACTTCATCAAACTGAGAAGCCATTAGGTTTTTTCGCCCAATAACCAAAGACCCCTTAGCAACTGATAGAATAGATTTATTGTGCCTTTTCGGTGGAAAGGCAATAAATACCCTTTTTGATGGGAAATTTTCATGAATAGCCTTGATTGGAGGTGTAAGATCGCTATCACCAGAAATGAGCATTGCCATATCATAATGGTTTTTATATGCATCTACAATCATTGTGGTAGCAATATTTACATCGGTCATTTTTTCTCTGGCAACTCGCCATATATTCCCACACCTTTTGCATTCTTCAGTTCCTTCCTGATAATTTCCATAATATACTTTAACTCCCGTACTCTCCAAGGCATCAATATAGGTTGACTGTCTTTTTTGCTTGTCAGGGTTGTTTCGGACTCTACTGGTAAAGTATTTTATTTCAACAAGTTCTTGTGTTGGCTTTAGGAGGTTAATTACAAGTTGCTTTATATCAAGCCAACGGCAATTATGAAACCCAGCTTCACGCATTCCAAAGTATATGTTAAATCCGTCAATATATGCTACAACTCTTTCTTTTTTATGAATTTTTTCTTGCATGTTAAATAAAAAATTTAATACATTTGTAAACACGAACCCCACTAAGGATAGCATCCTTAGTCCGACGCCCCGCCACGGGGCGTTTCGCTTTTCTGCCCCTTCCTGAAAATCAACCCGGTCGTCCGGTAACGTATGTGTTTTGCACCGACCGATACATATAATCCACAAAATGCGGGAATATCTTATCATTCATCACCATTTTGTAAAACTCGCAGCGATCGCCCTATTCATCGATCACACCGTCTTTGACTTTGGTCTTGAAGTAGTCTTTTTTGGCGTCTTCGGAGTTGTTGCCGGTAAGTACCTTGCCCACTTCTTCAGCTGGTTGTAGAGTTCGATCACCTGGTCTTTTACCGGTTCGAGCAAACAATCTAAGCGGCGCAACACCACGAAAGGAAGTATTACATCGCCGTATTCGTGGGGCTTAAACAGTCCGCGCAATTCATCATCGCACACCCTCCAGATGAAGGATGAAATATCCTGGTGGTTGGTCATAGGATTCAAAAAGTTAGTCAGAAATACTTCTTTATTTTTCCACAATTCATAAAAGAAGCAAATATAACTACTTTTTATCTTGGTAAAAACTTAAAGCTGCCTGTGATAATTGAATATTCAATTCTGCCGAAAAGCCACTGGGTGGGATATGTATAAGATCGCTTGAGGCCTGACGTTGATGCCAGATTTTATAACTTTGTTATAAATAAAAAAGGGTTGCGATTATCAATAATCACAACCCTTTAAATTCACTGTGGGCGATACTAGATTCGAACTAGTGACCCCCTGCTTGTAAGGCAGGTGCTCTGAACCAACTGAGCTAATCGCCCTGATTTGTTATTTTGCAAAGACCGTTTTTTCGTTTGCGAGTGCAAATGTACATCAATTTTTTATTTCCGCAATACTTTAATGGTATTTTTTCAAAAATAATTCTCGCACCTCTTTAAAATGGTACTTTTCAAATCAATACGCCTCTTTCTGCCCCTTAATCAATACCCAGATGGTGAGCAGCATAATCTTCAGATCCATGTTGAACGACCAGTTTTCAATGTAATTCACGTCCATTTGCACCCGTTTTACCAGGTCCTGATGCTTTTTTATCTCCCCTCGGTATCCATTTACCTGGGCCAGTCCGGTTATTCCGGGTTTAACGGTATGGCGCAACAT
>SLIL01000144.1 GCA_007135645.1 Bacteroidales bacterium | reverse complement strand
GGATGGGCAAAATACCAGCCTGAAACCGATGCACCGGGTACCATGCTGAATCCTTCGGTAAGAGTTGTTCCGGCATTTTTCTGAGCCTCCAGCAATTCAAACAGCTTTATTTTTTCACTGTGCTCGGGGCAGGCCGGATAACCGCAGGCCGGCCTGATGCCTTCATACCGCTCCTTGAGCATTTCCGATAAGCTCAGGTCCTCCCTGGGGTCATAACCCCATAGTTCTTTTCTTACTTTTTCGTGCAGGAATTCAGCAAACGCCTCTGCCAGCCTGTCGGCGAGCATTTTTACCATGATGCTGTTGTAGTCGTCTTTTTGCTTTTTATATTCTTCGGCAAGTTCATCTGCCCCGTGAATGCTCACCACGAATGCCCCGATATAATCGTCAATGGCAGAATCCTGTGAGGCAATATAATCAGCCAGGGAAAGGTTGTATTTGCCCGGTTCTTCTTTAATCTCCTGGATCCGCAGAAAATTAAACCGCATTCTTTCCTTTTGCCGGCTTTCATCTTCCCAGATTATTACATCTTCCTCAATGCTGTTGGCCGGAAAAATTCCTGCTACACCTCTTGCTGATACTTTGCCGTTTTTGAACAGTTCTTCAAGCAGGTTCAGGGCATCATTGTAGAGCTTTCGTGCTTCATCCCCTTTGAGGGGATCATCAAATACTTCAGGATATTTACCTTTTATCTCCCACCCATAGAAAAAGAAGGTCCAGTCGATATAGCGGGCCAGCTCTTCAAGTGGAAAATTATCGAGCACATGTATTCCGGGATGTGCCGGAATGGTGATATTGGCATTTTCTGCAACATATGGGAATTTCTTTTTTCTTGCCTGCTCCAGGTCCAGATAGTGCTTGAGGGCGTTCCGTTTTTCATAATCAGCCACCATATTCTGGTAGTTCAGCCCGGTTTCTTCAATAAATGTTGTTTTATTTGCCGACATCAGTTCAGAACAAACCTTTGCTGCCCTTGAAGCATCTTTTACATGGATTACACCATGGGAATAAGCCGGGGCTATTTTTACAGCAGTATGGATCACGCTGGTTGTGGCACCACCAATAAGCAGGGGCGTGGTGAATCCCTGCCGCTCCATTTCCGAAGAAACATGCACCATTTCGTCCAGCGAAGGGGTAATAAGTCCGCTTAAACCGATGATGTTAACATTCTCTTCACGGGCTACCTGAAGGATCTTTTCGCAGGGTACCATAACGCCAAGGTCAATGATCTCAAAACCGTTGCATGCCAGTACTACACCCACAATGTTTTTTCCGATATCGTGCACATCACCTTTTACAGTGGCAAGCAGAACCTTGCCAGCGCTGGACACATCGCCGTGCTCCAGTTTTTCCTCTTCGATAAACGGGGTGAGGTAAGCCACTGCTTTTTTCATTACCCGTGCACTTTTAACTACCTGAGGGAGAAACATTTTTCCTGATCCAAAGAGGTCTCCCACCACATTCATCCCGTTCATCAGAGGGCCTTCAATTACTTCCAGGGCCTTGTTCATCTGCTGGCGCATCTCTTCCACATCGGCCTCTATATATTCGTCTTTTCCCTTGACCAGGGAGTGAGACAGCCTTTCCCTGACCTCCAGGTTGCGCCAGGCATTTTTGTCGGAATCATCCTTTCGGTTTTCCTGCTGGTCTTTTACTTTTTCAGCATACAGCAACAATCGCTCGGTTGCATCTTTGCGCCTGAACAGGATGGCGTCTTCCACAAGCCTTAAAAGGTCTTTGGGGATTTCATCATATACCTGCAATAGTGCCGGGTTTACGATCCCCATATCCATGCCTGCCTTAATGGCATGGTACAGAAATGCCGAATGGAGTGCCTCACGGATGATGTTGTTGCCGCGGAAAGAGAAAGAGAGGTTGCTCACCCCGCCACTAATATGCACGTGGGGCAGGTTCTCCCGGATCCACCCACAGGCACGGATATAATCCAGGGCATAACCGTTGTGCTCGCTGATGCCCGTAGCAATGGCCAGCACGTTGGGATCGAAGATTATATCCTGGGGCGGAAATCCCGCTTTTTCGGTAAGCAGGGTATAGGCTCTTTGCGCAATTTCAATTTTTCGCTCATACACATCTGCCTGTCCTTTTTCATCAAAAAGCATAACCACAACAGCTGCACCGTATTGCCTTACTATTTTAGCATGATGAAGAAATTCTTCCTCGCCTTCTTTCAGGCTGATTGAATTAACAATGCATTTTCCCTGCACACATTTTAAGCCTGCTTCAATGACCTCAAATTTGGATGAGTCGATCATCAGGGGCACCCTGGATATGTCGGGTTCGGAGGCAACAAAATTCAGAAAATTGCTCATGGCTTTCGGGCCGTCGATCATGGCATCATCCATGCAAATATCAATGATCTGGGCCCCGTTTTCAACCTGATCAAGGGCTACAGTAAGCGCTTCTTCATATTTTTCCTCCCTGATAAGCCTGGCAAATTTTGCAGAGCCTGCCACATTGGTCCGCTCGCCAATATTCACGAAATTGGAATCAGGCCTGATCTCAACATGCTCAAGGCCAGACAAAAACGTGTTGCTGGAAGGGGAGGGGATTACCCGGGGTGGATACCTGCGGGCCAGATGGGCGATTTGTTCGATATGGTCAGGGGTTGTGCCGCAGCAGCCTCCAATGATATTCACCAGTCCATCTTCCAGGAACTCTTCAATGATCCCGGCCATGATCTGTGCACTCTGATCATACTGGCCAAACTGGTTGGGAAGCCCGGCGTTGGGGTGAGCACTCACCGCAAAAGGTGCCATACGGCTAAGTATCTCCAGAAAGGGTTTGAGCTGCTCTGCCCCCAGAGCACAATTAAGTCCTATGCTGATCAGGTCCATATGCGAAACCGAAGTAAGAAATGCTTCGGTGGTCTGGCCCGAGAGGGTGCGACCGCTGGCATCGGTTATGGTTCCGGAAACCATTACAGGAATTTTAATCCCTTTTTCTTCCTCGTATTGGCTTATGGCCATTAAGGCAGCCTTGCCGTTAAGAGTATCAAATATGGTCTCAACAAGTAGTATATCTGCTCCACCATCCATAAGACCCCGTATCTGCTCAAAATAGGTATCCTTTAGCTGATCAAAGGAAATGGCGCGGTAAGCAGGGCTGCTCACATCGGGCGACAGGGAGGCGGTTTTATTGGTAGGGCCAATGGAGCCAGCCACAAACCGCGGCCTGGAGGGGTCCTGTTCAGTAAACTTCGTACATGCCTGTTTTGCCAGCCGGGCTGCTGCCACATTCATTTCATAAACCAGATCCTCCATATGGTAGTCAGCCATGGAAACAGAAGTGGAGTTGAAGGTATTGGTTTCAATGATGTCGGCCCCTGCAGCCAGGTAGGCTTCGTGAATCTGCTGAATAATAGCAGGTTGGGTAATGCTCAGCAGATCGTTGTTTCCTTTTACCTTTTG
>SLIL01000412.1 GCA_007135645.1 Bacteroidales bacterium | reverse complement strand
TTTCTAAAAACAAAAAAAAATCGCACCTTTTTTGATTTTTTGCATACTTTTTAAAGCTTTGCTTCGTTTGTGTCCTCCGTTTTAAGCAGAATAAGGCGGTTTTTCGCAGGCATTGTTCCCTGATGTTTTTTTCACTGCATTGACTATATTGGTTGTTTTTTTGCATCAATCAGGATCAAAAACGGGGAAATTTTTGAACAATTTGAACGGTTTAAAGAAATATTTCTTGCAATATAATGTAAATGAGGTGTTTATGACAGTTTTTCGGTGATGGTTGTTGTTGATAACCGGGAGCCTTCAAAGAGTAAACCGTGGGAGCGAAATGTTATATTTGCAGGTTAAAATAAAGCAGAATAAAATTTATGAGCGTTAATTATACAGAAGACAGCATAAGATCTCTTGAGTGGGATGAGCATATCAGGCTTCGTCCGGGAATGTATATTGGTAAACTTGGTGATGGTAGTTCGCACGATGATGGCATCTATGTGCTGATCAAGGAAATTATTGACAACTCCATTGATGAGTTTATCATGGGTAATGGCAAAACCATTGAAGTTGCCATCAATGACCGCATGATCACCGTTCGCGACTATGGCCGGGGTATTCCGCTGGGTAAAGTGGTAGAATGTGTATCGCGGATGAATACCGGTGCCAAATACGAAGGAAAGGCATTTAAAAAAACGGTAGGCCTCAACGGGGTTGGAACCAAAGCGGTAAATGCCCTATCCAGCCATTTTACCATCCAGTCCATTCGCGAAGGAAAAACCAAGATAGCCCGTTTTGAGGGAGGTTCGCTTGTTGAAGAATTACCCGAAGATGTGCACAATGGCCGCAGGGGTACTAAAGTGAGTTTTATTCCCGATGAGTCTATTTTTGGTAAGTACCGCTACATCAATGATTACATTGAAAAAATGTTGTGGAACTATGTTTTCCTCAACAAAGGGCTAACCATCCATTTTAACGGAATGAAACTGCACGCCGAGAATGGTTTGCATGACCTCCTGAACCGCAATATCGATACCCCCATTTGTTATCCAATTGTTCATTTGCAGGAGGATGACCTGGAATTTGCTTTTACCCACAGTGCCACGCAGTACAGCGAAGAGTATTTTTCCTTTGTAAACGGGCAGCACACCACCCAGGGAGGCACCCATCAGAATGCGTTTCGCGAAGCACTCACCAAAACCATCAGGGAGTTCTACAAGCGCGATTTCGACGCCAACGATATCAAGACATCCATAATTGTTGCCCTGAGCATACGGGTGAATGAACCGGTTTTTGAATCACAAACCAAAACCAAGCTGGGCTCGCAATATATGGATGGCAACGGGGCAACCAACGGCAATGGAAATGGAAATGGCAGCAACCCCACCATCCGTAATTATGTGTCAGACATTGTGAAGCGAAAGCTAGACAATTACCTGCACATGAACCCCGAAACGGCAGATGCCCTGCTGAAAAAGATCCTTCAGAGTGAAAAGGAGCGTAAGGATATGGCCAGCATCAAGAAACTGGCCCGGGAGAGGGTGAAAAAAGCCAGCCTCCACAACAAGAAGTTGCGCGACTGCCGGATCCATTACAGCAACAATCATGAGCGCAGGCTTGAATCAACACTGTTCATTACGGAGGGTGATTCGGCATCCGGAAGCATCACCAAGGCCCGTGATGTAAACACACAGGCTGTATTCAGCCTCAAGGGTAAGCCACTGAACTGTTATGGGCTTACCAAAAAGATCGTTTATGAAAACGAAGAATTCAACCTTTTGCAGGCGGCCCTCAATATTGAAGACAGCCTGGAGGACCTGCGTTACAATAACATTGTGATTGCCACCGATGCTGATGTGGATGGTATGCACATCCGGTTGCTGCTGATTACCTTTTTTCTGCAGTTTTTCCCAGATCTGGTGCGCAACGGACATTTGTACATCCTGCAAACCCCCTTGTTCAGGGTGCGTAACAAGCAAAAAACCATCTACTGCTACTCAGAGAATGAGCGCCGCGATGCCATCGAAGAGCTGAAAGGTAAGCCCGAAATTACCCGGTTTAAAGGGCTGGGTGAGATATCGCCCGATGAGTTTGGAAACTTCATTGGAAAAAGTATCCGCCTGGATCCTGTGCTACTCCAAAAAGACGGAAGCCTCAAAGAGATGCTCGACTTTTATATGGGCAAAAACACCCCTGACCGCCAGAACTTTATCATAGACAACCTGCGGGTGGATCTGGATCTGGTAGAACCGGCCTGAGTGGATTATCAGAACAATCACAAAATCCACAGCAATAATCAAATCAACCCTGCCCTGAAGTATTGCTCTTCAGGGTTTTTTCTTTGATTTCATGATGAGTCCACTCCGAAAAGTACAATACCCCCCAATCCCGTTTTGCGGGAAGCTCGCAATCTATTGAAATTATGTGAGTTATAAAGGGATTTTTTATCGATAGCATTAAAAAAAGACTTTTCAGAGTGCACTCAAGGATAAAAGTATGAAAATCTATGGATGTGCAACTACGAACAATAAAGACTAAATCACAGCTGCAACTGATCCATGAGCTTTACACCACCGCTTTTCCTCCTGAAGAGCGTCGGAGCGATGAAGGCCTCACAGAACAGCTTAATGCACCGGATTGCCGTGTAGATTTGATTTATGTGGGAGAGAGGTATGCAGGTTTTTGCATATGGTGGCAATTTGAGGGGTTCGCTTTCCTGGAACATCTGGCAATTGATCCGCAATTTCGGGGGAAGGGAACAGGGGAGAGGGTCATGAAAATTCTTCGCGCAACTGCCAGGGGAATACTTTTATTTGAGATCGAACCACCCTGTGAAGGAGATGCTTTGCGCCGGTTGAATTTCTACCTCAAAAACGGATTCTATCTGCTGGATAAACCCTATCGTCAGCCTTCCTATCACCAGGGTGAAGAGCTGGATATGAAACTTATGAGCAGCCAGAAACAAATCCCCGAAGAGGTTCTTGATTCGTGGATTGAGGTTGTAAGGGGAAGGGTTTATAAGGTTTGATTAATCAGCAGTAAATAATTTGTTAGGCATAGGCAAGGGGCAAATTTAAATTTATCTTTATTGCTTCCTTTCTATAAGTAGTTAATGTTTATAACCATTCTTTTTAAGCCAATTAAAAACCAAAATCCCTCATAATTCTGAAAAATTTCAACTTTGAATACCCTGTTTTGGAGCAGTTAAGGCCAATGGGGAGTATATTTTAAGACCTTAATTAGCCAAATAAATGGTTTTTGGGACAGGTCAAGCCCTGTCCCTTTAAGATATTTGAATTCGCACAGTCATGTGCGCCTCAAAAATAAACCCCAAAATCCCTGACAATATTCCGTATTATCCTTATATTTATCCCATTAAACTTTATGATAACCCTAAACCCATGCTCCCATTCACAGCCACCACTGGCCAGAAAAATGCCCAGCTT
>SLIL01000373.1 GCA_007135645.1 Bacteroidales bacterium | reverse complement strand
GGCCTTGCCCATCATAGGGCCACCGTTAACCACTTTGCCAATATCTTCGGGCATTCCGCCGGCAGCATCAATCAGGCTGGAAATAGGTGTACCAATGCGCACCAGGAAGTTGGAAGGCTCTTTAAGCGATTTCCCGGTTACCGTTACCACCCTGTCAATGAGCGGCTTGTTTTTCTGAACGGCCTCGTAAACGGCAAAGGAGGTGCCCACATTGTGTACCACGCACCCTACCTCAATGGGCAGCTTTCCGGAAGGTACCTCACGATTGATGAGCGCCTTGATCAATTGCTTCTCACCTCCCTGGGGGTATTTCACCTTGAGGGGATCAACACTGATACCGGGGAACTGGGGCAATAGTTTGCGGATATGTTCTATGGCATCGGGCTTATTATTTTCAATCCCGATGATTGCCTTCTCTACTTTCAGGGCTTTCATCTGGATGGTGATCCCTATGAGCATCTCTTCGGCTTTCTCCAGCATGAGGCGATGATCAGAGGTAAGATAGGGCTCGCATTCCACCCCGTTGATGATCAGCCATTCGGCTTTTTTTCCGGGAGGCACCATGAGCTTTACATGCGAAGGGAAGGTGGCACCCCCCATCCCCACGATCCCTTTCTCGTTCACCTTTTTGGTGACCTCTTCAGGGGTAAGGTCACATTTGCGTATAAGCTCCGATCCGGTATCAATTCCTTCCTCCCACTGATCTCCTTCTACCTTTATGATGATGGCTTTTTTACGGTAGCCACTGGTATCAATTACCTCATCGATCTTTTGCACAGTGCCGCTAACCGAAGAATGGATATTGGCAGATATAAAGGCTTCACCTTTGGCTATGAGTTGCCCGGTTTTTACGGTATCGCCTTTATTTACAACCGGTACAGCAGGCACCCCAAGGTGTTGGGAAAGGGGAATGGAAACTGTTTCGGGCAGGGGCAATTCCTTGATAGGGGCAGCCTGTGAAAATTTGTTTTCGGGTGGATGAACACCTCCAAGTTTAAATGTCTTCAATGTTATTCTCCTTTTTTGATTGGTCAGTTAAACAGGAAAAAATCATACAATACATATTTATGCTTCAGAAGGCTCTTTCTTAACTTCCGGCCGTGGCTTGCGGGGCGGGAAATTGAGCTCGTGGATAGCATTGGTAGGACATACGGGCGGACATTTGCGGCAGAGCGTACATTTGTTGAAATCGATATAAGCCAGGTTGTTTTCAAAAACAATGGCTTCAAACTTGCACTCTTTAACACATTTGCCACAGCCAATACAGGCCACTGCGCAGTTTTTCCTTGCCACGCCCCCCTTCTCTTTGTTGATGCATGCAACAAATATGCGCCGGTCTTTTTTGCCACGCTTTCGGATCTCGATGATCTTGCGCGGGCAGGCTTTTACACAGGCCCCGCACGATACACAATTGTCTTTGATTACCGGCAGCCCGGTGGTTTGATCCATGTAGATGGCATCGAAGTCGCATGACACCACGCAATCGCCGCAACCCAGGCAACCATGGGGACAACCCCCTTCGCCGGCAAACAGGCTATGGGCAAAAGCACAGGTCATGGCCCCTTCGTATTGCACCTTGGGTGGGGCATTTTCACGGGTACCTGAGCATAGCACCACAGCAATGGTGGGATCTTCTTCCTTGGCCTCAAGCCCAAGCACAGCAGCAATATCACTGATGGCTTCATTGCCCCCGGGAGGGCACTTCATCCCATCCAGGCTCTCTTTTTTTACAATTTCCTCGGCAAGAGCACGGCACCCTGCATACCCGCAACCACCACAGTTGGCTCCGGGCAATTTGTCTGCTACAATGTCTATACGGGGATCTTCAATTACTTTAAACTTCTGGGCTACCATATATAAAATAACAGCGGCAATGGTGCCTAAGGAGCCCAGGGAAATGACGGAGATAAGTGTGATTTCGTTCACCTTAATTGGTTTTGTTAGTGAATGAAAAATTTAATGTGTTTAAATTTATATCGTTGTTACACCGGCAAAAATAGAAAACAAAATCAATCTGCACCCAATAGTTTTCCGAAAACTCACCGGTTTTTTACCTGTTTTTATCTCTAAATTAAGCACTTAAACAAATCACACCACTTGCAATCGTTTGCAAAACAGATTTTTACAGCCTTATTTAGAATTCATCTAAATTTCAGGCTGTTAGCGAGTTAACAACTCTAACTTTAGAAGATTATTAGTATTAACCGGGCCACTCCAAAAAATACAATACCCCCCGTCCCCCTAAGAGGGGGAGAACGCAATTAATTGAATTTATGCAAATTGAATTAATTCTGAATAAATTAAACACTAAATAATCTGCACTTTGGAGAAAACTCAGTATTTGATGTAAAACCGGAAGGAAGATTTAATGGTATCCTTTTTAAGATACAGGATATAATAGTAGGGGATCATTACCAGAATGGAAAGTACTGCAGCCAGTGCCTCGTTATGGGTAAGCTGAAGCGAAAGGATCAGGGTAAACAGCAGGATTAAAAACGGAAGCAGATACCCCAGGAAGAGTGCCCTGTAGCCCAGTGATTTTTTAAGGGTGATCACCACCTTGTCTCCGGCTTCATATTTGCGGCTGGTATTCTCAGCTTTTACTTCCACGATCTTTTCGGCCACCTCAGCCATTCCACAATACGACTTTGAATGGCAACCACCACAGGCCGACTGGGGAAGAATGCTTACCCACAGACGATTGTTCTCCACTCTGTCGATGATACCGGGATGCTCAATATTCTGGTGTTTTGAGGACATGGTGTATGGAAATTTAACCGTTGGTTTTTTACTGTAAAGATTACTGTTTTTATGAAGTTCTGAAATTCATCTCATCCCGGATAAAGGGATCAGCATAAAATAAAAAACAATCCGGCTGACGGTGATATGCCAAAACCGGATTGAAAGTATCATTCGATCTGATCGTATCTGTTATCTGTAGTTGTCAGGAAGCTTTGCTATTTGAGAACTTGCTTACAATCATCCATAAATAGATGCTCATCACCAGGGAAGAGGCCAGTTGAATAAGCAGCGAAAACTCGAAAAAACTGCCATAGCCAAGGGATTGCATTGCCTTAAGCGGCACAAAGAACTTCACAGCAAAATAAAACACCTTACTGATAATAATGGCTGAGAAAATGGCACCGAAAACGTGGATATACTTTCGCAACAGGTAAAAAACGCCTACCATCACCATAAGTTCCAGGCCAATGATCACGGCTTTAACCAGGATTGGATGTCCTGATACGAAAAATGAGAACAAAGGCAACGCCAGGGCCAGGGCATAAGCGTTATTGCGGTGGGTATGTGCCATGGCCAGTACTACCATAATTCGCATGGGCTCAATAAAATAGAGCGGAAATGCAAGGAGGTGAGAGATCGTGGGCATCAAAAAAATAAAGGCCAACGCAAAAGCATCGAGCAATGCACTTTTCAACG
>SLIL01000194.1 GCA_007135645.1 Bacteroidales bacterium | reverse complement strand
TTGCCGATGATGGGGATGTGCATGCGAGGGTTGTTTTTCACCGCACCGATAAGGGTCCAGTCGGCCGTACCGGTATAAAACTGGCTGCGTGTGCGCCCATGGATGGTAAGGGCAGCAATGCCCACATCCTGCAGCCTTTCGGCTATCTCCGGAATATTTTTTGAGTGCTCATCCCAGCCCAGGCGGGTTTTCACAGTAACGGGCGTTTGCACTGCATTTACAATCTGCCTGGTCATCTCCACCATTTTGGGTACATCCTGCAACATGCCTGCGCCCGCCCCTTTGGCGGCAACTTTTCGCACGGGGCAGCCAAAATTGATGTCGATAAATTCGGGCCCGGCCTCTTCCACGATGCGGGCTGCCTCTACCATGGCATCAATGTGCGCCCCGAAGATCTGAATGGAAACAGGCCTTTCGCCGGGATAGATATCCATTTTCACCCTGCTTTTGGCAGCATCGCGGATCAGCCCATCGGCAGAGATAAACTCGCTGAACACCCAGTCGGCCCCCTTTTCACGGCACAACACCCTGAAAGGTGGATCGGTTACATCCTCCATTGGGGCCAGGATCAAAGGCACATGATCAAATGTTGTATTCCCAATCTTTATTTTTCGAACATATGACATTTTACATATTTTTATCCATGTACATAAAAAAAACCATTAGGTTTGTAATTTGTTGCTCAATACAGCATCAAATCAATATAGTTAAGAACGTTTTAAACCTTTAAATTCTGAGCCTGCTCTGAAAAGTACAATACCCCCCATCCCCCTATGAGGGGGAGCTCGCAACCTATTGAACTTTGCGAGTTATCAAGGGTTGTTTTTTCAATAGCCAAAAAAGACTTTTCAGAGTGCACTTAAACCTTTAAACCCTTAAACTATTAAACTCTAAAACCCCCACTCCCAAACGAATGAAAGACAAAGCAATCCTTGGCGATATACACCCATCCGGTCAGTTGTTGTTAACCATTGGGATCGGTTTATTCATCACGATCATCACCCTGATCACCGGTATCCTGGTGGCGCTTCCCGTAACAGGCAAAAGCATGGGCCTGCTGCTGGGCGGGCTTGATGCCCGTGATCCCGAAAACCTGAACATGGTCAGGTATTTCCAGATCATCAGCCATCTGGGCATGTTTATCATTCCCTCATTTGTGATGGCCTGGTTTTTTGGCCGCAAGATAATGAAATATCTTTACCTCGTCAAAATCCCCTCCGGAAGAATGATCCTGGTGTCGTGCCTGCTGGTATTCGCGGCAGTGCCCCTGATCAACTATGTGCTGGAGATGAACATGCAAATGAGCTTTCCGGAATCGCTCAAAGGGATTGAAAACTGGATGCGCAGGGCAGAGGAAAACGCCCAGCAGCTCACCCATACGTTCCTGGCCGTTGAAACTCCCGGTGGCCTTTTGTTCAACCTGTTTATGATCGCCCTCATACCTGCCATTGGCGAAGAGCTTATGTTCAGGGGTGTTTTGCTCCGCATCTTTGATCGATGGAGTGGCAGCAAACATGTGGCCGTATGGACCACTGCCATCATCTTCAGTGCTATCCACTTCCAGTTTTTCGGATTTTTCCCGCGCATGATCCTGGGGGTGCTGTTTGGCTACCTGGTGGTGTGGAGCGGCAGCATGTGGCCGGCCATTGCAGCTCATTTTGTCAACAATGCAGCTGCTGTTACCTTTTATTACCTGTTTCATCACAAGATCAGCGAAGGTACCTTTGAAAACCTTGGAAAAGGGAGCGAGGGCCTGATCTATGCCCTTGTGAGCCTTGTAATTACCATAGCACTGATGTGGTGGGTAAAAAAGGCGGGCCGTACATCAAACCCTCGCATTGAATGATCCTGCCAATCAGATCATTATTATGAACCAACCGCCATTCCTTCCATAGATTCTTTGAGTTCCCTGGCGTGGGTAAGGAATTCATCCACACTCATCTCCTTCACGTAGAGCAAGCCGTGGCAGGCCCTGATGCGGGGATCGTCATTGAGGTAGAAGTAATTCTTGCCCAGCAGCAGCTGAACGTCATTGAGTTGTTCAACCCATATCTTTTGTGCCAGCGAACTGAACTTGCCATTCAGCTCATAGCTTGGGAATGATGCTTCCACCTGGCTTACGTAGCAGTTGGTGAATGAGTCATTCATCTCGGCCATGGCATTGAGCGATACGGGGAAAATAATATTGGCTTCGGCCGGGTTGAAGCGGTACCATACGTTGCGGTAGCCCCAAACCCTTAGCTGTGAAAGGTCTTCTTCCTGTTTCCACATGCGCAATGCTTCGGCTGTGGCCTGCAGCACCTTGTAGTGGGTATCGGGGCCACTGCCCTCGGGATCAAAAGTGAGGCTGAGCACGGTGGGGCGCACCTCCTTTAAAAGTTTCAGGATAGGCTCCACATCACGGCCCAGTTTGGGCTGCTCGGTAAAGATGTCCCCTTTGTAGAAGCCCAGCCTGAGGTGTTCAACATTCTTCACCTGCACCCCAAAGTGGGCCCAAACCAGTTCTTCCTCAAACTCGCGGATCATCCCCTTGAGCTGCTGGATCTTGGGAGGGTTCTTCTCCCCGTCGTAGCTCTTTTTCAGGATCACGATCACCTCGTTGAGGGTATCGCGCAAATGATCAATATTGCGCACATCGTAGGTTTCAACCAGTGCCCTTACAATACGGTGGCATACCCCGCGACGGCACTCAAAATCATTGCCCGAGGCCACATTATTCAGATAGTGGTACACATCCTTGTCGCTTTTGAGCTTGTATCCCACCTCAAAAAAATCGGCATAGTTGATCATCTGGATCAGCCCTTTGTCGATGAGCCTTTTGGTATCCTGCAGCAGTTCGATCACAAAACGGTTGGTTACCGCGGTAAACCCGCTGGTAAGAACCGCAAACTTAAACTTGTTGGTAGGATTGCTGATGTGCTTGGTGATAAATGGGAGGATACCCAGGGGGATATCGTCGTGGTGGGGACCGGTATGGAGAAACACCTGGTTCTCTTCCTTGCGCAGGCCACGGTGAATTTTTTTCTCGATGCTTTCCATTACCGAAGGCACCACTTTCTCATCCAGACCGGGGATAAGCCCGCAGATAGGATCTTTCTTCAGATCATCCAGTATAAGCCGATGGCCGAATTTTTCAACCTTCTTGCAAAGGTCCACCACGGCTTTCTCGCTTTTTTCGTGGGTCCATTCGCCCGTTTTGAAGTATCGGTTTACTGAATCAGAGAGCTGGCATGCGGCACCTTGTGTGAGATAGAACCGTCCGTTGTGTAGTTTTGCCAGCACTGACGCAGGATAAAGGTTCGACATTTTATTTTCGAGAGATTGCTTCACCACCCCTGCTTTGGCTTCACCGGCAGCAATAATAATGGCCACAGCATCGGGATTGTAGGTTATGGTCTCCAGCCCGATGGTGATCACCAGCTTGTTTTTACTGATCTCGA
>SLIL01000295.1 GCA_007135645.1 Bacteroidales bacterium | reverse complement strand
CCATGGCTTTGGCGATATCTTTGGAAAGAGAGCGCAACGGGGTTATCCAGAGTAATTTCAACCCTTTAGGGTAGTGATCAGGCCGGTTCATAAAATCTATGAGGACAGCCAGAAAAACAGAAAACGTTTTTCCAAAACCCGTAGGTGCAACCACCATACCCGAGTGTCCCTGAGCATAATTTGCCCAGGTTTTTTCCTGGTAGGAAAATGGTGCCATAGACCGGCCTTTCATCCAGTTAGTGATGAGCTGGTGTCCGGTGGAGCTGGTGAATTGTTTTTTCAAATTTCTTGTTGTTATACTTTGACACATTATAGTTTAAAGTGTAACCGCTACGCGGTAAGAGGTTGTTGGTCTGTCATTTTCTACAATACTTTAACCGCTACGCGGTAAAAATTGCAGCAAATATTTTTACCTGTAGGTTAGATTTTAAAAAAAATACCCCAATATGTCAAAGTAGGATTAACTTTCAGGGATTTTATGAGGAAACAAGTCCTTTATGGGTATTGTTGAGGATGAGTGGCAAAAATAAACGGCAAACCGGCTTCTGCCTATTTGATGAGGCTTTTAACACTTTCAATGGTATCAATATCGTGGGGTCTTTTGTCTTTACGCCAGCGCGAAATCCTGGGAAAGCGCAGTGCCACCCCTGACTTATGGCGACTGCTCAATCCAATCCCTTCAAAGGCAATTTCAAATACCAGTTCAGGTTTTACGGTTCTTACCGGTCCGAATTTTTCAATGGCATTATCTCTTACAAACCGGCTTATTTCCACGATTTCTTTGTTGGGAAGCCCCGAATAAGCCTTGGCGATGGTTACCAGCTTGTCTCCATCGCGCACAGCAAAGGTGTAATCGGTATAGTGAGCGCTTCGCCGGCCACTGCCCCGCTGGGCATAGATCATTACGGCATCAATGGTAAGGGGATCCACTTTCCATTTCCACCAGTCGCCTTTTTTTCTTCCGGCGTGGTAGGCGGATTCATAATGTTTCAGCATAACACCTTCGGCATTTCTTTGGCGGGAACCAGCCCTGATCTTTGCCAGGTCGTCCCAGCTTTGAAAAGGAATGGATCCGGAAAGATGAAACTCCGGGAATTCCCTTAATAATCCCTCCAGTTGGGAACGTCTGTGAACTAAAGGTTTATCCCGCAGATCTTCTCCTTCCCATTCAAGCAGGTCGTAGGCATAAAACCCTGCAGGGGCATCCTGAAGGAGTTTTCGGGAAATAGTTTTGCGATTTAGCCTTTTTTGAAGTTCGTTGAAATTGAGTACGTTGCCATCTTTGATGGCCAGGATCTCTCCATCCAGAACAAAATTGTTGGGGATTTTCATCGCTTTTTCTTCCAGCTCAGGAAACTGGTGGGTGATCAACTCTTCGCCACGGCTCCATATAAACACTTCATTGTTTCTTTTGATGACCTGCCCCCTGATCCCGTCCCACTTGTATTCTGCCTGCCATTGATCAGCATCTCCCAGCTCCGCAGGTTCACCTTCCAGGGGATAGGCCAGGCAGAAAGGATAGGGCCTGGAACCGATGATATTAACATTTTCTCCATTGATGAGCGTGTTGAAATCTGCAGAGTCGGGTGACCAGTTTCCCATAATACTGTGCATCAAAGCGCTGGCTTCCTGTCCGGTGTATCGCGAGAGCGCATTTACCAGCATTCTTCGCGAAACTCCCACGCGAAAACTGCCACCAATGAGTTTATTAAAGATCAGTCGCTGGGTAGTATCAAGGCTTTTCCAGGCATTCGTTACATATTGTTTTTTCTCTTCATCGGATTTTTCTCCCAGGGCAACAATCTCCTGAATCCATAGATGCAGAGGCTTTTGTTGTGTGTTTACAGGTGGTGGAAGCAACAGGGAAAGTGTTTCGCCCAGGTCTCCCACCGCAGAATAGCTTTCAAGGAAGAGCCATTCGGGGATCTGGGTTAATTCCATGGCCCATTGTTTCAGCAGGGTGGTTTTCACGGGCCTTCGTGGTCTTTTATCTGAAAAAAGGGCAATACACCATAGCTTGTCGGCATCAGGAGCCATCTCAAAATAATCCACCAAAGCAACAAGCTTTTCGTTGGTTTTATTGGTGGCTTCAAGCCGGCTGAAGAGTTGTGCAAATTTTTCCATGGTTGGCAATCGTCCTGTATTTACTTTATGAGATGATCATCTTCGAAGGTATTTAATCACCCTCTTCCTCATCAAAGCGGGTTTTGATGGCTGATGCATTGTAACCGTTTTCGTTTAAATAACGGGCAAAAACTTCTGTCTGGCCATGGGTTACCATGATTTTTTCTGCCCCTGATTGTTTTACAGCCCAAAGCAACCCATCCCAATCGGCATGATCACTGATGGCAAACCCTGCGTCAGCAGCCTGCCATCTGCGATTACCCCGTATCTGCATCCAGCCGCTGCAAACACCAAGGGCTACACCGGGAATTTTTTTAATAAATTCTGCACTCAAAGCCGCGGGTGGTATAATGATGATCTGGCCAGACAGCTCTTTCGTGTTCATTCCATGTTCATATACGGAATAACCGGGCAATCTGATCCCTGACCCCTGCAAAGCTTCATTGATCCGGGCAATGGAGCTGTGTACATACAATTTTCCGGTTCCCTCCAGCAGTTTCATTAAACGCTGAGCCTTTCCAAGGGAGTAGCCGGTTAGCACACTGGTTTTGCCGCGGGACTGATTGTGTTGTATCCAGCTAAGGATCTCATTGGATATGGCAGATTGAGGTTTCCATCGATAAATGGGAAGGCCGAAAGTACTTTCCGTAATAAATTCATTGCACTTCAATGGTTCAAAGGGTGGTGTTATTCCATCATCCTCAGTTTTGTAATCGCCTGAAATCACCACTACATACCCCTTGTATTCCAGCCTCACCTGTGCCGAACCCAGAATGTGTCCTGCCGGGTGAAAAGACAATTTTACGCCGTTTATGGAAACTGATTCATTATAATGAATTCCCTGGACCTTGATATCTGCTGAAAGACGGGCCCTAAGCAAGGGTGCTGAAACATTATGACAAAGGTATTGGCCCATACCCCCTCGGGCATGATCAGCATGGGCATGGGTGATAACAGCTTTATCGGTTACCTGCCAGGGGTCGATGAAGAATTTTCCGGGTTCGCAATACAAACCCTGTTTTTTGAAAGATAGTATTTTCAAAGGATACAGTTTTGCAAGAGAAAACAACCACTGAATGGAAATGTTGTACTGGATATAAAAATATATGCATACAATAAAATGCCAATATGGCATTATTATTTTACTTTAATGACAAAAAGACATTCTTTAAGTCTGATTGTTGTCAGTGTCTTTTCAGAAATTCATTTTGTTAAGTGTTTGATAATCAAACTTTTTGGGAAATTATGGTTGAAGTATAGGATCTCAGGGGCCTGATTTGGCATTTGAATTGAACAGGGTGAAGTGAAATTAATTGATAAGT
>SLIL01000029.1 GCA_007135645.1 Bacteroidales bacterium | reverse complement strand
TATGCTAAACTAATTTGCTACTAAGGTTTAAATAAAGGTAAATAAGGTTTGCCTTTTATTTCGAATCGATTTAGCTGCTATTTTTACCTTTCACCTGTTGATCGAAGCACCCTTCGGCTCCCGAAAATGCGGGATTTCGGTCTTTGTCCCTCAACTTTGCAGGTTTCCCGGTAACAAAACAAGGAACGAAGCGGTTAAAAAAAGCAGAATGATTGATTGTAGTTTTGTCATTATCTCATCTTACGCTGCGCGTGCGAAGTGAGGAATCTCATATTACAATTGGTTCGTTATTTTTAATCTACCAGACAACAATGATTGGATTGAAAAAAAGCTGTATCTTTGCAGACCAACCGGTCGGTTTATTATGACAAAAACGAAAGAACAAATCATTCAAAAGGCCTTTGCCTTGTTTATGACCCTGGAATACAGGGAGGTAACCATGAGCCGTATCCTCAAGGCCACCGGGCTTTCCAAAGGTGGGTTTTACCATTATTTCGAATCCAAGGAAGCCCTTTTTGAGGAAGTGGTGGAGCAGTTTTTCTTTGGAGCAGCCTCTGATGAAGCATTTCAACCACATCCAGACAAAACCTTCACAGAAAACATGGATCTCTTTCTGCAGCAGAAGGAAACGGCTTTCCAGATGTTTGCTAATCATCTTGGGGTGGAATACAGCGAGATCAATTTCTTTATGTTCATCATGCATGCCATACAAAACCTGCCCGGGGCCAGGCAAAAGACCGAATTATTCATGCAGCGGGAAAAAAGACAACTGGAAAGTATAATCGAAGTAGCATTGCACAGAGGAGAGATTGTTGAAACCATTCAACCTTCAGGCCTTGCAGCACTGCTTATGCGCCTTTTTGACGGTACCGAAATGCACGGTGTTTTACTGAAAGAGAGTTTTCAAACCCTCTCGCGCGAACGCCAGATGGTACGGGAGATCTACGAATGGATTAAAAACAAAGAATAGAGCAAGGAATTTCAACCTAAACAATCAACTACTACAATCATGATCACAGCCAAAAAATTAAGCTTCACCTATCCCGGACAGCCCACAGTAGCTGTAAACAACATCAGCTTCTCTGTAAACCAGGGAGAGATATTCGGTTTTCTGGGGCCCTCGGGTGCAGGCAAAAGCACCACTCAGAAGATCCTGATCCGCCTGCTGAAAGGCTATTCAGGAACGGCTATGATCAATGGCCGGGAGCTGAACCAACTAACCCAGGATTACTACAACCAGGTGGGGGTGGGTTTTGAACTACCCAACCATTATCCCCGGCTTACGGCCCTGGAAAACCTGCAGTTTTTTGCGTCTTTTTACCGCAACAAAAACACCAACCTGATGGAGCTACTGGAAATGGCAGGCCTGCAGGATGATGCCCAAAAACCCACCTCATCCTTTTCAAAGGGGATGAAAATGCGTTTGAATTTCGTCAGGGCACTGGTGCATGACCCTGACATTTTGTTCCTTGACGAACCCACCTCCGGCCTTGATCCGGTTAATGCCCGTAAACTGAAAAACATCATACTGGATCTGCGGTCCAGGGGAAAGACCATTTTTCTTACCACCCACAACATGCATGATGCCGACGAGCTGTGCAATTGTGTAGCGTTTATTACCCGCGGAAAGATCAATCTTATCGATAGCCCCCGAAACCTTAAACTCAGGCATGGAACCCGAAAGCTGAAGCTGGAATACGGCAACGGGGAAACACAACTCAAGGAATTCCCCCTGGATAATCTGGGCAGCAATGATGAGTTTCTCCGCATCATCAATCATCAGTACATCCAGTCTATCCATTCCACAGAAGCTACCCTTGAGGATATTTTTATCAAAACCACAGGTGAAAGCCTGAGCTAAGCACTGAAAATCCCTAAAGCCATGAGCAGGTTCATTACACTCTTGCAACTTGATTTCACTCTCATTATACGCAACCGCATACTTGCTGTTGCCGCTTTGATCACAGCCCTTTATGCGGCAATCCTGCAGCTACTGCCCGAAGAGAATTTTTCATTGGTGATCACTACCCTGATTTTCACAGACCCGGTGATGCTGGGGTTCATGTTTACAGGTGTGATGGTGCTGTTTGAAAAAAGTGGCAATACCCTTCAGGCTCTCAGTGTTAGTCCGGTGAGGCCAGGGGAATACTTGTGGAGCAAAGCCCTCTGCCTTACATTGATTGCACTTGTGGCTGCTTTAATCATGGCAGTAGCTGGTGTAGGCCTCAAATTCAATGCTTTGTATCTTACCATCGCGGTAATTTGCTCCTCACTGCTATTTGTGTTTATCGGTTTTGCAGGGGTAACCAGGGTGCAGACCTTCAATCAGTTTTTTATCATAATCCCACTGCTGATGATCCCTGGGTTTTTGCCGTTCCTTAATTTCTTTGGCATTACAGATACATGGCTGTGGTATTTTATCCCCACGCAAGCCTGCCTTTTATTGTTTACGGCAACTTTTGACTCTGCAATGCAGTGGACAGAAATACAGAAATGGTATGTATCACTTTATCTGCCCCTGAGCATTTTTACAAGCTATTTCCTGGCCCTGAAAATGTGGCAAAGGCAGATACAATAGCCCTTTTAATTGACAATACGCATACCCCACATGCTTAAAGATCAAAACTATGTTTGCAATAATACGAACTGACATCAGAAATATTCTACGCGATCCTTCACTATTGATCATATGCGTGGTTCCTTTTATTATGCTGGCAATGCTGCGATGGGGCTATCTCTGGCTTTTGGAGATCTGGCCAGATGTTGTGATCTACAAAAACCTGGGCATGGCCATGTTTTGTATTACCGGGGCTGTAATGCCCGGAATTGCCATAGCCTTTGCTATTCTTGATGAAAAAGACCAGAATCTTGATACGGTATTGAAGATCCTGCCCGTTTACTACCACACCATAACCAAAATCAGGATGCTTGTGGTTTTTTCATTTGCTTTTTTCTCTGCTTTACTGATACTGGTATTCAGCAATATCATTCAGGTAACAATTCTGGAAAAAGTGCTGCTTTCATTACTGACAGCTTCTCTTGCCCCGATCCTTGCTTCTGTTCCCGCCTTTTATGCCCAAAATAAAATCGAGGGGGCTACCATGGCCAAGCTCCTGAATTTCCTTATTATCCTTCCCCTGCCTGCTTTTCTGTTTCCGGGCGTTTGGGGATGGTTCCTAATGTTAATCCCGTCGTGGTGGGTATATTTTGCATTTGAATCTGTAGCAAACCCGTTGATATTTGCTGCTGCCTTTACAGGGGGGCTCCTCTTTTCAACGGCTTTTATGGTTTATCTCAATAAAAAGACCTGGAGCCGATTGTAATTAGTACCTGCAAGAAAACGCCAATTGCGGCGTTGGGCTTGCCTTCAAAACAATGTCATCCCGAATTTACTTCGGGACTCCTGTTTTTCAGTCTTCGCCCGCCTTGCACTTGACGCTTTCTTATCAG
>SLIL01000256.1 GCA_007135645.1 Bacteroidales bacterium | reverse complement strand
TTCGGGATGATGATGAAAGAAAACAATTGCAGTATCCATATCCAGGAGGATATGCCTGTGGTAAGTGCCGGCAGAGCGCGCATCAGAGAGCTTTATCAGAACCTGATCGAGAACGCTGTGAAATTTTCTATGGCCACTGCAGAGCCTTTGATACAAGTTTATGTAAGAAATGATAATGGCGAAAATGTTTTTTGTGTAGAAGACAATGGGGTAGGTGTTGAAAAAAAATATCATGACAAGATCTTTGGCCTGTTTAATAAACTGGACAACAATACTCCGGGCACTGGTCTTGGCCTGTCTCTTGTTAAGCGAATTGTGGATAATCATAACGGACGGGTCTGGGTCGAGTCAGAAGGGAAGAATCGGGGTACTATTGTCTGTTTTACAGTAAATACAGAGAAACAATCAGGCAAAATAATATAACTTTGCACTATTCAGTGAGAAGAATTATTGCCCTGTTTATTATTCTTTCAACCTCCCTGCTACGAAGAATGTCTGAGAAAAAAATACTCCTTCTGGAAGAAAATGCAGATCATGCCGTTCTGATAAAACGGGCCTATGATAGCTGCAAAGACAGTTTTTCCCTTTCAATTGTTAAGGATATTGCCGATCTGACCCTTGCTTTGGAACAAGGGTACGGCTACGACCTTGTTCTTTTTTCCTTAAAACGTGAAGACGATAGTGGCATCAAATTTCTTAATCATCCGCTGGTAAAGGAGAAGGTGCCGGTGGTTTTTTTAAGTGGGCCGGCAAGCGAATTCAAGGGAGTTGAGCTGATTAAAAACGGAGCACTGGATTATATTGTTAAAACCCATTCAAATATCAAAAGCCTTCCGGTACTTACAGTGAGAATGTTCAGGGAGTGGGAGCATATATGTGCAAGGCGCGAAGCAGAACAAAAACTTATCGAATCTGAACGCAACTACCGTAGAGTTACCGACAATATCCATGATGTGATATGGGAAATGAAGCCGGGAATGCAGGTTTTTACCTTTGTAAGCAGCTCCGTAAAACGGTTTCTGGGATATAGCGTAGAAGAATTCCTGAAACTAAAGCCCGAGGAGGTAATTTCCCCCGGATCGCTTAAATTGTTGCTTGAAGAAAAAAGGCAAATTGTTAAACGGTTGCTGGAAGGAGAAAAACCTTCAGAAGTATCTTTTGTGCAAGAGGTTGCCTTTATAAATTCCGATAAAGTAACGGTATGGGGAGAGGTAAGGGGATTCCTGGTAACAGACAATAACGGCAATGTGATAGCGGTAAATGGGATTGTACGAAACATAACTGCTCAGCGCCAGGCGCAAAAGCAGCTGGAGATACAGGAGGCCTACTTTGAAACCCTTATACGCGAGGCCCCCCTGGCTATTGTTATCCTGGATAATGAGGACAGGGTTAAGCAGGTCAATGATCATTTTATTGAATTGTTTGAGTATTCCGAGAAGGAATGTATAAATAAACCGGTGAATGAACTTATTGTGCCCGATGATTTTAAGGAAGAGGGCAATACGCTTACCAAGCAGGCCGCAATGGGGGATTACATCAATAAAGAATCGGTGCGAAAAACAAAAACAGGTAAGCTCATTGATGTGCACATCCTGGGCAAGCCGATTATGCTCAGGGACTCAAAGCTTGGTGTTTTCGGGATTTACCAGGACATCTCCCAGCGTAAAAAAATCGAAGTAGCCGAAAAGGTAGCCGAAATTAAACAGCAATTTCTGGCCAACATGAGCCATGAGATCCGCTCTCCCATGACAGGCATCATGGGGATGCTTGATATGCTTATGAAAACTTCGCTGGATGAAAAGCAAAGGGGTTATGTGGATGTCATCAAAAAATCATCCGATGGCTTGCTCAATATTGTCAATGATATACTGGATCTTTCCAAAATAGAAGCCGGCAAGATGATCATCAGGCCCCAGATGTTTAACCTGCTCTCATCGGCAAAAAATCTTTTCAGCTTATTCGATGCTGTTGCAAGGAGAAAACAGCTGGATTTCATCCTTGATTTTTCTTCAGATCTGCCCGGGCTTATCATGGCCGACGAGAACCGGATTTCGCAGATCATCACCAACCTGCTTTCCAATGCCATAAAATTTACCCCGCAGGGTCAGGTTATCCTCAGGTACGAACAAATTAAAAGGGATCAAAAAAACTGCACTATAAAAATAAGTGTTCAGGATACCGGTATCGGGATCAGTGATGAGGATAAAGAGAAATTGTTTAAAATATTCTCCCAGATCGACACATCGGATACACGCAACTTTGATGGTACCGGGCTGGGGCTTTCCATATCAGAAAAACTGGCTGAACTGATGGATGCCCGTATTGAAGTGGAGAGCGAAAAAGGTGTTGGAAGCAAATTCAGCCTGGTGATCACTGTTCCTTATTCCGATGATTTTAAAAAGGATTTGGTTGACTACGCCATTGAAGATGATCAGTTGATTGCTTCTGATAGTCCCAGCTTCAGGGTTTTGCTCACCGAAGACAAGCGGACCAACCAGATGGTTATTTCCCTGATGCTCAAAGACGCCGGTTGTGTGGTAGATATTGCATCCAATGGCAGGGAGGCCCTTGAGAAAACGGCAGAACAGGAATATGACTTCATATTCATGGACATTCAGATGCCTGTAATGGATGGGTATACTGCAGTAAAGGAACTCAGGAAAACCTATCCCCAGGGTAATCCACCCTATATTATCGGGTTGAGTGCAAAAGCAATGGAAGGCGATGCAGAATACTACATCGCCAATGGCATGGATGATTATCTTACCAAACCCGTTACATCAAAAATACTGCATCGTTGCCTTGCAAAGTGGTGGCGCAAAACCTGAAAGTGCCTGTCTGTCATTGTTTTGCGAGTCTCCTGCTTATTTCACCACGATCTTTTTTGTATGGCTCCCCTGGTTGCTTACTGCCCTGACGATATAAATTCCCGGGCCCCACTGGCTGGTGTTTACCGATGTTTTTGCATCATTGGCAAAAATGGACATAACTTTCGAACCGCTCAAGGTATAAATGGAGATGGTTGCACCTGGGCTGCTTTCCACTATGAATTTCTCCCGTGCAGGGTTGGGATAAACCCTTAATTGGTCTGAAACTAAGGGTTCATCAATAAACACATCATCGCCGGGGTCAAGATAAATTACCAGGTCAAGATCATCGTTCATCACCACCGTTGCCTGGTAGGTGTTGTAGCCTGCCAGCGAAACTTCCAGGTCGAATTCCCCCGGCAGCTGGATAAACCATGCCGTGCCTTCCTGGCCGGTAATCCTGTTCCCGGCGCGCTCCAGCTTTACAACGGCATTCTCCAGGGGCAACTCATCTGCCTGGCTTTTCACCAGGATGTTGAGATGGTAGAACGGTCGGGGAAGGGGTGTATTGGTAAACACGCGATAGCTTCCTGGTTCAAAGTAGAAGAAGTGACCTCCGGGATCGGATACTTCAAAGCTTTCGCC
>SLIL01000155.1 GCA_007135645.1 Bacteroidales bacterium | reverse complement strand
TCCTTTTTCAAGGGCAGAGGTGTTGGGTTCCTTGAGTGAGGCAAGCTTAGCTCCTCCGTGATATTTAAGGGCACGGATTGTGGCAACGATCACCGAAGCATTGGGAGACAGCCCTCCGTACTGGCATTTGATATCCAGGAATTTCTCGGCACCCAGTTCGGAGGCAAACCCTGCCTCGGTCACTACATAATCGGAAAGGGAAAGCCCCATTTTGGTAGCTATGAGGGTATTGGTACCCTGTGCAATATTGGCAAATGGCCCGCCATGAATGATGGCTGGGTTTCCTTCTATGGTTTGCACCATGTTGGGCATAATAGCATACTTCATCAGTGCCGCCATAGCTCCCTGAGCATTGAAATCTCTTGCGTAAACCGGTTCGTCATCGTAGGTGTACCCTACCAGGATATTTCCGAATTTTTCTTTCAGGTCTTCGATGTCTTTGGCCAGGCAGAGGGCCGCCATTACTTCCGATGCAGCAGTGATATCAAATCCTGTTTGCCTGGGGATGCCCTGCTTGGGACCACCAAGACCGATAATGATATCCCTGAGCGACCTCTCATTCATATCCATAACCCGCTTCCAGATGATCTTGCGCGGATCAAGGTTAAGGCTGTTGTTGCGACTTTGCAGATGATTATCGACCAATGCAGCCAACAGGTTGTGTGCTTTCTCCACCGCGGCCAGGTCGCCGGTAAAATGGAGGTTGATATCTTCCATAGGGAGAACCTGGGAAAAACCTCCCCCGGCAGCACCGCCTTTAATACCGAACACCGGACCCAGAGATGGCTCACGGATCACTACCGTGGTTTTTATGCCGATCTTATTGAGCCCTTCCGTAAGCCCTATACTGGTGGTGGTTTTTCCTTCCCCGGCAGGGGTAGGCGTTATGGCTGTTACCAGCACAAGCTTTTTGTTCTTAATTTTTTCTTCATCAATCAGCTTTAATGGCAACTTGGCAATAAACTTTCCATATAAATGCAGATCTTCTTCATTTACCCCCAGCTTTGAGGCGATCTCTGTAACGGGTTTCATACTTGCCGCTCTGGCAATTTCAAGGTCTGACTTCATCATTGTACGTTCTTTTTTTAGATTTTGGAAATAGTTTTGATAAACAGGTTAACTATGTAAAACCAAAAGGGTATTGATTTTGTTTGGGAAAGTACTAAAAGAATGTACCCCTTCAACCCATCAGTCTGCAGGAAATTGCAGAAAACACCCTTTCATTAATACGGTTGTTCCTCTTTCATCTCTTCAGCTTCCTCCATCAAAGGTTTATAGGTAAAATCGGATACCACCAGCGTTTCAGTAGTGTCTTTCTGGGGCGCAATCCCCCTGAAGAGCCAGATGTTAAAAAATAACCTCAGCATACCAGATGATGGTATGTTCCTTCCTGTATACTGCCATTGGGCAATGATCCTGTCTTCGGGAGGTTCGTCCCAATGGCCGTGCCAGCTGGAAAAAAGTATTTCGTCGTGTTTCCACACTATGCGGTGAGTAGTGAAAGTACCTGTGGTAACAAAGGGAAAACGGAACTGATTGCCAGGCACCTCTGCCGGCTGAATAACATAGTTCCCGAACTGGTAATTTTCTGCATCCCCCCATCGGCTAAACTCAATATCGATTTCGTTTTCTTCGTTTTTGTATAAAAAAATTCCTGCCACCACGTGTGGGTCATAATTAGCAGGCTCAGCATCGAGAAAAAAGGTAAAGGTGCCATAATCAAACAGATCATGAGAGATCACTTCGGTGGCATACCATCTTCCGTTATCTTTTTTTGACAGGGTAAGGTTGAGCCGCCCGTCTTCATCTACCCACACATCACTGGTATCATTGGACCAGAGATTGTTTCCCGGATTGCCAAATCCGGCCTTTACATCCCAGGTATAGCCCGCAAACTCAAGTGTTCGATGCTCCCTGGTAACAAAAAACAAAGGATTGGGTGACCAGTCCCAGCAGTCGGTCCACTGATTAATGCGCTCCCGGACAAAGATGCCTGCTGCAAAATGGTATTCTCCTGCCCTGGGAGGAGTAAAACTCATACTGGCCGATGACCTTCTGCTATTGGCATGCATGATATAATCCTTTTCAAGCCTGGTGATCTCGCCGGTTGTCTGGTTGATGAGCAACATTACAATGAGCGCTTTATAAGTTTCATCTGATGGGTTACGGAAAATCACATCAAAGGTAAGTTCCTCCCCCTTTTCGAGGGAAGGGTTGGCCAGGTTACTCCTCTCATAGTGCGCTCTAACATCAAGGATATAGGGCATCTTTCGCACAAAGGTAAATTCATTTTCCTGTTGCGAGATTTCCACATCTTCCCATATTCCCCACAACTCAAGAGGGCGATCAAAGGCCCGGCTGCCACTACGATGCCTGCCGGTAACGGTATATCCCCGCCTGGCCGGAACATCGTAAAAGGTTGCCATGGCATCCAGGGTTTGTGCCATTTCTCTGTATCTTCTTCGCTCCAGACTTACAATACCATCTGAACCGGGAATGGTCCTCAACCCATGCTCCACGTTATGCAGATGAATCAAAACCTGCTCTACACTCCCTGCTCTTTGGCTTTCTGCTTTAAAAGATAACTCCGGGTAACTTGCGTTTTCACTGCTAACAGAAGTGTCCAAAGGAGAGCTGTTGTTATCTTCACTGTCCATTGATTTGAAAAACTTCAACTTGCTGGCCTGGCACCTTTCACCATACACACTTATCAACGGAAAAACAAACAAGAATAGCAACAATAATACCCTGAAGTTTATCATGAAGTATGTTTTGATGGTTATCAATACTTTTGGTTAAATAAACAGGATCGAAAGGTAAGAATTTTTTGTTGAATTGATCTGCCTGTTTCGCTACTTTTTAAAATGGTTTACAATAACCAAAGATAATCCATGGGTTGTATCAGGAAAAACTTTTAAACAACTGACCGAGGAGATTTAATGCATTGGACACCGATTCCTGGTTCTCAACCGGGATTTTTAAATAAGTCTTGCCGCTTTTTTGATCTTTTTCGGTAATAGAGTTTACAAGTTTTTCTGTTTCCTGTGGGGAAGATAATGTTTTGGCCAGCCCACTGAAAAACTGGACACCCTGGGTGAGCAGTTCTGCAGGTTCCGACATTGGTTTTTTAACCTCTTCTTTGCTATCAGACAATGGCTTATCTACAGCTTGTTCCTCCCGCTGCATCTGGGGAGTGCCGTCTGAAACCGTTTCATTATCGCCCGGGAGATCCGCCCCTGTTGTGGATTTTTCCTTTTCAGCAGTCGGGGCGTCTTCATGTTCTGTCTGTTCAACAAAGCTCATCTCCAGTTGCTCTGCCTTTTCTTCCTGGGATATTGTACTGGTGGCTTCCTGATTAAGCCCTGTGCTGCCCACCATATCGCCAACTGAATCCATAAACTTATTGAACTTGCTGTCGCTCAGCACAATCACATCATCCCCCTGATCAAGGATAC
>SLIL01000263.1 GCA_007135645.1 Bacteroidales bacterium | reverse complement strand
GCGTGGTCGTCAGTCATGATAAAAATGATGTTGGGAGCTTGTGGCTCCTTTGTTTCTTCTGTGCAAGCCCCCAGGGTACCCATTAAAGGTAAAAGGGTCAAAAGTTTTGCTGATTTGCGAAAAGATTTCATGTGATTACAAGTTAAGTTTATCGGTTTGTTATAAAAAAGATCAGAACAGCCTGAACAGGATCCCGGCAAATAACAGACCTGCCACAGCAATGATGGTTTCCATCACTGTCCATGATTGCAGGGTCTGTTTTTCGTCCATGCGGAGGTATTTCCCCACGAGCCAGAATCCGCTGTCATTCACATGAGAAAGTATGGTAGCCCCTGAGGCAATTGCAATAACCACCAGGGCCATCTGTGGATCGGAAAGTTGAAAAGCAGGCAATACCGGGCTCATGATACCCGCCGCGGTGATCATGGCTACTGTGGCGGAGCCCTGGGTAACACGCACCACCGCAGCAATGAACCATGCCAGGAAAAGCGGGCTTACTGGCGATGTTGCTACTGCCTGGGCGAGCTGATCGCCCATGCCGCTGTCCACCAGTACCTGCTTCAATACCCCACCTGCACCGGTAACCAGGATAATGATCCCGGCAGGGCCCAGTGCATCATTGCTGATCTCGTGAAGGATCTTTTTGTTGGTTCCGCGGCGTATGCCCAGAAAATACATGGCTGTAAGTGTCGCGATGATTAGCGCAGAAAAGGGATGGCCAATAAAAAGGAACATCTCTGTTAAGAATCCCGCCTGAACAATCTCCCTGCTAATCAGCAATGAGGTTACCGTGTTAAGAATAATAAGCACCAGTGGGGTGCCAATTATCATTACTATCAACCTGAACGCCGGGTAATTTTCCTCATTATCGGCTCTTTCCCTCTCGTCAGCTGCCTGATCAGGAGCAGCAGATTCTGCGGGTGGATGAACGATGATCCGCTTGCTGATATAAGTACCAAAAACCGGGCCGGCAAGGATTACCACAGGTATCCCAACCGCGAACCCCAGCAGGATCACCCAGCCCAGATTTGCCCCAATAATATCGGCAACAGCCACGGGCCCAGGGGTGGGAGGGATGAAGCTGTGCGTAGCTGCAAGGCCTGCCAGAAGCGGAATGCCGTAAAATAACAGCGATTTTTTCGTTTTACGGGACAGAGAATATAAAACGGGCACCAGGATGATAAACCCCACATCAAAAAATACCGGGATTGCAATAATGAAACCGGTGAGGGTAAGTGCCCATGGGGCATTTTTCTCTCCAAAGCGGGCCAGCAATTGTCGCGAAAGGGCCTCTGCACCACCGGAATGTTCGAGTATCTTTCCGAACAGTGCCCCCAGACCGACAATAACTGCTATATAGCCCAGGGTGCCTCCCATGCCTTGTTGAATGCTTTCAAGCAATAACGTTGCAGGCATACCAGCCAGCAAACCAGTTGTTATGCTCACAATAAGCAGAGCGAGAAAAGCGTGAATTTTTAACTTAAGTACCAGGAAAAAAAGAATCGCAATTGCAGAAAGCAGGATCGTTATGAGCAATAAATTTTCAGGTACAGGCATAATTTTGAGGTTTTACGCACTGTAAAAATAAGAGATTATCGTTAATTTGTTAATGTGTTATTTGATTTTATGCCTGTTTTTGCTTGCCAGCAAATCTGCTTATGTCTTAACAACGGGCTCAATGGTGCAACAGCAGCGGAGAGATCAGTTTTTGTCCGACCGGGTTTTTTCTTTTTCATAAACACTTAACCCCAGGTAATTTGAAAGCATTACAAAGAAAGAGGCCACTCCTGATAAGGCCATAAGGTAAACCAGTAGTTTGCCATAGGGAACAAGGAAAAAGAAAACCACCATTATAAGGGCAATCCACACTCCGGCACACCAGGGACAGGTGATAATATAGCAAAGCGTGCGCATAAAATAAACCCGGTTATTGGCTTTCACTAAATCCCTGAAGTACTTGAATATTTTCTCGAATACCACTACACGGGTTACCCTGTAAATGGCAAGGGTCAGTATGATCAGGTCTGTTGTGCTTAAGGATGTAATGTCTTTATTGCCAGCTTCCAGCAAATATCCGGTGCCTGCTACCAGTGCGAAAAATAGGAAAAGACTGGCAAAATTCCATGCATTTTCTTTGGAGTTGTTCATCTGCAAGTTTTTCAAATGTTGTGTTATCTATCAATGGAATTAAAGCTCTTTTGTTCAATCTTTCCCCTTTCGTCTGATTTTTATCCGGAATGCATTTTCAATGGGTTTTTCAGCAACCATGATCAGGTATCCACCACCACCAGCTCCTGAAAGTTTGTGGCCTGAAATGTTGTTGCCCATCTGATGGATCACCTGTTCAATCTCCGTGTTGCTCATCATGGGGAACATGGCCTTCCGGGCCTGATACTTTGTGCCTACTTCCTTGCATAAAGCCACTTTTTCCGGGGAGTCGCCATCTTCATTAACCACGAAAAAGTCTGGTTTGATTGCCCTGAGTTCCTGGGCAAAGTCCATATGGCCGCTACCAGTGTTCACAAAAGCTTCTTTTACATATTTTATGGCATTGATCATGTATTTGCGCTCGTCTTCCGAGTTAATGGTTTCCCTCCCTTTCAGATCGCGGATGGTGCTGTCCGATCCTATTCCAACATAAAGATCGCCATATTGCGATGCTTCTTTAAAGAACGCAACATGGCCGCTGTGAAGCATATCAAAACAGCCGGATACAAATACTTTTTTACTCATAGTAGTCGAAAATTTTCAGTACAGGGATTTTTCAGGGTTAAAAATAAAGAAGGATTATTTTATAGAAGCCCAAAAGTAAAAAATATTAAAAGAATTAATGTAAGAGTCCACTCTAAAAAGTCAATTATCCACAGATTACACAGATTTACACAAATTCTAAGTTCTAATAATGAGTCCACTCTAAAAAGTCTATTATCCACAAATCGGAGGGAAGCGGAGCTCGACAAAGTCAATTACACAAATTTACACAAATCATAATACCTGAACGTCAGGCAATTAAAAAAGAAAAAATTAGCACAACTTTCCGAAAACAAGTTTTCGGAGTGGGCTCATGTAATAATAAACTTAATGTAAATATAGTCACTGTACTGACATAATTAGTGTAGATTTTGTCAGTGAAAATAATTATGGATTTGTTTTTTTGTGTAAATAGCATATAATCGGATGTATGAGTGTGTTGTGATGACTGTGGAACTAAATATGGGAGATTCTTTTTATTTCCATAGTGGATACAATTCCGGAGGGGAACTGACAGGGTTAAGTTCAATTCGTTCTGAAATGGGGTTTCTGCAAAAAGTGCAATCTTATTTATTTACCGATGGGTTGTATTCTCAAAGAAATTAGTATCTTCTTTGCAATCCGGATGCAAAAAAAAGAGAGAAATCGTATGTGGTTCATTGGTTTGTAATTTCGATAAAGGGTAAATATTCGTATTTCGCAGCATCTATAT
>SLIL01000208.1 GCA_007135645.1 Bacteroidales bacterium | reverse complement strand
GGTAAAAACTCCATTCCCCAGGGATTTTGCAGACCAGTGGCTAAAGTATCTACCACAATTGCCATGGATGCTACTTCCGGTTCTTTTTCTGCCTGACTGCACGAAAAGGCAGATACCAGTACAATTGCCAGCAGAGCAGTTAAACAACGCATAGAATATGTTACATGCTTTTTCATTACTTCTGGTTTTGGTTAAAAAATTGGTTTCCTCTGTAAAATTAACAATCTAAAATTAGAATCGATAATTAAAGTCGGATTTTATTGAAAAGCTTAGCCAGTAATTTGTTTCAGAACCCGGAATTTATTTCATTATGAATATCAAGGTTCCGGAATCAGAGTCACGCTAACAAACAATTTACCCTTCAGAGCTGTTTGAGCGGTATAATCAATATTTTAAACCATGACAGGACAAATTAATTCACTGACAAATCATATAAAAATGAAAAGGTCAATTTTTTTTATACTATCATCCATAATCCTAATCAACTGTTCATTTACGCAAAATCAAAGAGATATGCAATCACGACATACTTCAGCACAACACAATGACCCCGGCACCTATCCAATAAACCTCACATCTGATGAGTGGAAACAAAATCTTGAGCCCATGCAATATTATGTATTAAGGGAGTCTGGTACCGAACGCCCTTTTACCGGAAAATACTATAACAACAAAGATGCAGGGATCTATTATTCTGCAGCTACAGGGCAGCCCCTTTTTATTTCTGATGCCAAATACGACTCAGGGTGCGGCTGGCCAAGCTTTTTTGAACCCATTACCGAAGGGGTGATCCTTTACCGCAAGGACACATCGCACGGAATGATCCGCACCGAGATCATTGACTCTTCCAGCGGATCGCACCTGGGGCATGTTTTTGATGATGGCCCTCCCCCAACAGGGTTGCGCTATTGCATGAACAGTGCGGCGATGATATTTGTACGAGTGGGCGAATCCACTCCTGAACTGGTAAAAAACTATCTGACCAACCATGCCAGTGAAAAAGAAAAAGCTGCTGTTCGAGCATTTCTTGATAAAATGGAAGTAAAGTAAGAAAACAACCATTCTCTTTATTTTTTTCTGCATTATTCGGGAAAAAACCATTAGGTTTGAACCTTCAATAAACGACAATTCTTTCATTCAAACTAAAATCAAAACACTATGGAAAACCAGGTTACCGACATCCTAAAACAGGCCATCATCATGGAAAACCGCGGTAAAAGTCTTTATCAGATGGTTGCGGCCCAGACCCCAAGCGAAGAGGTTAAAAACATATTCCAGACCATGGCCGAGGAGGAGCAGATGCACATTGAGTTTCTCAGCAAACAGTTTGCCCATTATCAAAAAACCAAATCATTTGATGTTAATCAGCTGGAAGCAGCAGCAGAGGAAGAGGCTATCGCCAATGCTATCCTAACGGAAAAGATCAAAAACGATATTTCAGGAGCAGGTTTTGAGGCTGCCGCCATTTCTGCTGCCATAGACATGGAAAATAAATCCATTGAAGTGTATCAGAAAAGAGCTGAAGAATCTACCGACCCCAACGAAAAGGAGTTGTATCAATTCCTGGCCAACTGGGAGAAGGGGCACCACAAGCTTTTGCTTGAACTCAATAAACAACTAACCGAAAAGGTTTGGTACGATAATAATTTCTGGCCTTTCTGATCAAAAGGAAACGGATTCAGCGGCACTGCGCTTTTCCGGGGATACGTTTCCCAAAGTGTAGTGCCGTTTTTTTATGATTGCATTAACCACAAGAACTACACTTAATAATATTAATAAGACCGATCATGAAAACTCTCAATTTTCCTCGTATTACCACTCATGTGCTCCAGGAGATGAAACTCAAGGGTGAAAAGATCTCTATGCTTACCGCTTACGATTACTCTATGGCCCGAATCATTGATCATGCAGGTATAGATGTCATTCTTGTGGGCGACAGCGCCTCCAACGTCATGGCCGGACATAAGACCACCTTACCTATTACCCTGAACGAGATGATCTACCATGCCAGCTCAGTTATGCGTGCTGTAGAACGTGCCCTGGTAGTGGTTGATCTGCCTTTTGGCACTTACCAGGGCAATAGCCGGGAGGCATTAAACTCGGCCATCAGGATCATGAAGGAATCCAATGCAAACGCGGTAAAGCTTGAAGGAGGGCGGGAAATCAAGGAGTCTATTGATCGGATCTTGTCAGCAGGGATTCCCGTAATGGGCCACCTGGGGCTTACCCCACAGTCTATCAACAAATTTGGGACCTATGTAGTGAGAGCCAAAGAAGAGGAGGAGGCTCAAAGATTAAAGGAAGATGCAAAATTACTGGAGGAAGTGGGATGCTTTGCCATTGTACTTGAGAAGATACCTGCCAGTCTTGCAAAAGAGGTAACCGGGAACATTAAAATCCCTACCATTGGCATTGGGGCAGGCAGTAAAGTAGATGGCCAGGTTCTTGTAATTCACGATATGCTGGGAATCAACCAGGATTTTTCTCCCCGGTTTCTCAGAAGATACCATAATCTGTATGAGGAGATGAAAGGTGCTGTTGAAATGTATATTAAAGATGTTAAGAGTCTTGACTTTCCTAACGAAAGGGAGCAATACTAACCTTCTGCATTGATTATCAAATCATAGCAACATATCGATATTTGTATTGTTTTTTCTTTTTTGCAAAGCTGCTGCAAATTACTATCTGTTCCTTTAAGGCAAATGCCTGAAATGTGGAGTTGATACGTTTTTTATTGTATTTTTACAAAAATATTAAACATATGCGTAAACTGCTTTACATTGACGATGAGGTACATAATCTAACCACACTGGAGGTTGCCCTTAGAAAATGGTTTAAAGTTTTTACCCTTGAGAGCCCTTCTGGAGCACTTGAACTTATTGGTGCAGAAAACATCACTCTTGTAATTACGGATCAGCGCATGCCTGTGATGTCGGGACTGGAACTGGCAAAAAAAATCAATACAATTTACCCAGAGGTGATCATTATTATTCTTACAGCGTATGATGATAATGAAACCATGCTGAAAGCCATCAATCAGGGTGGCATATACAGATACCTGCTCAAGCCATGGGATGTAAAAGACCTCAGGCAGACGATTGACAGTGGTTTTGAAACCTACCAGCTAAGGAGAAGAAATGTAACCCTCATCAACAGCCTGTTGAACCAGAACAATGAGTTGAGCGCCAAAGAAACCCGTTATCGGTTGTTGTTTGAAAGCTCCAACGACAGTATCATTATCCTGGAAGAAAATACGCTTAAAAGCTGTAACAAGATCACCACAAAACTATTCAATTGCTCCATTGATTTTATAAAGGGGAAAAGTCTTGCTGAACTCAGCCCGGAGTTACAACCCGACGGGAATAACTCTGCTCAAAAACTGGATGCGATCATTCAAAAAGTGCTGGATAGAAAACCACAATCATTTGAATGGGAATTTAAAAAATCAGGTTCCGGCAGTTTTCT
>SLIL01000111.1 GCA_007135645.1 Bacteroidales bacterium | reverse complement strand
GGATATTATATTGAGCCAAGAATGATCATCGATACGGAGAAAGGATTGTTCCTGGGATTGCGTGGGCAAGGGTTTATGCTTGCACAGTATCTGGCCAAACTTTATGTAGATCAACTTACAGGTAAAACCGTACCTGGCTACTTTAGCCGCCTGAGAATTGATGGTGATGCACTGTTGGAAAAAGCATTCAAATAAACGCCTCATCCTTTTACCGGGAGGCTCTGAAACTATTTTTCAGTTTTCAAAATTTAATTTTTTATTTTTCAACATTAGTTGTATCTTTGCAGCCTTTGAAAAAAAGATAGCACTTTGAAAGTATTGAAACCTTTTGACATAGCATTTGTAGGGCTTTCCAACGGGAAACATGAGTTCACATTTAACCTGAACGATGACTTTTTTGACTGCTTTGAAAACTCCGATATCAGTTCTGCTGAATTGAAGGGCAAACTAATCATGCACAAAAAGTCAAACATGCTTGACCTGGAATTCTTTATCCACGGCACAGCAGAAATGGAATGCGACCGATGCCTGGAAAATTTCCGGGGCCAGCTTGACATCCAACAGATGCTCTACATTAAGTTTGGAGACCGGCATGAAGAACAAAGTGATGAGGTAATAATTATTCCGGCCACTCAAAGTCATATTGATGTTGCGCAGTACTTTTATGAGTTCTCCATACTGGGGTTACCTGCAAAAAAAACGCACCCCAAAACAATTTCCGGAGAACCAGGGTGTAATGCAGAAATATTGAGTCAGCTGGAAAAATATATTTCCGGCACCCCAGATAAAAACAAGAAGGCAGACAATACGGATCAACCCACAGATTCGCGGTGGGATGCACTGAAAGGTTTAAAGTTTAACAGTTAGAATATTTATCATTTTTATTTGCTAAAATTATGGCACATCCAAAGAGTAAGATCTCTAAAACCCGCAGAGATAAAAGACGTACACACTACAAAGCCACTGAGCCGGCACTTACCACCTGTTCAAATTGTGGAGCAGCAAAACTTATGCACAGAGTTTGCCCCGAATGTGGATACTACAGAGGGCAGGTAGCCATTGAGAAGGCTGCTGCTATTTAGTCATTGGGTTACTTAAGATAATCACCCGGTAAGTATATCATGGGAATTATCGCAAAAGATATCAATAAGATTTAAACCAGATAATACAGGCCTTTTCTCAGAAACAGGCCTGTATTATGTGGTGTTTTTTTATGTATAACCCACAAGGCCTTTAACAATAAACCCAGTTAAACTGCCGGCACATTAACCGAATAAAAAGGTTTGTTTAATCAAAAACATGACACATGAAGATTGGCTTAGATGTAATGGGTGGTGACTATGCCCCTGACAAAATTATCCAGGGTGCTGTACTGGCAAGAGAAGCACTCCCCAAAGAGGATGAACTGGTACTTATTGGACCTGAAGAACTGATCAGACAAAAGCTTCTGGACCTTGGAGAGCAGCCCCAATCCTATAAAATAGTACATGCTCCTGAAGTAATTGGTATGGGAGAACAACCCACTAAAGCATTTACCCAAAAGCCCGAATCAAGCATTACCAAAGGATTTCGCCTGTTAAAATCCGGAAAAATTGACACTTTTGCAAGTGCAGGCAATACTGGTGCCATGCTGGTTGGCTCTGTTTACAGTGTGAATGTTTTACAAGGGATCATAAGGCCGGCCACCACCTCTGTGTTACCCAAAGAAAATGGTGGTGTTGGAGTACTCATTGATGTGGGGACCAATCCCGACAGTAAGCCTGATGTGCTTTATCAGTTTGGCCTGCTTGGCTCTATATATGCCGAGTTTGTTTATGGAATTGAGAATCCAAGGGTTGCATTGCTCAACATTGGCGAAGAGGAAGAAAAAGGAAACCTTCATACCCATTCTGCATATCGTTTGATGAAAGATTCTACGGATTTCAATTTTATCGGAAATGTAGAAGGCAGGGATCTTTTTAACAGTAAAGCCGATGTAATTGTGTGCGACGGGTTCACTGGTAATATCGTGCTAAAACAGGCTGAATCTTTATACCGTATCATCAAAAAAAGGGGAATAAGCGATAGCTTCTTTGAACGGATGAATTATGAGAACTATGGAGGCACTCCGATTCTGGGCATCAATGGCACCGTGTTGATTGGCCATGGGATATCCAATGAAATTGCCATAAAAAACATGATCCTGCTTTCAAAAGATGTGCATGAGGCCAAACTGGCTGAAAGAATCAATACCGCACTCGGCAAATATACCCACACAAAGATTTTTAATGAAAAGAATGACACCAATGCATAATATCACAAAATAAACTATTTATGACAAAGACCAGGGCAGCAATCACAGCAATTCACGGGTATGTTCCGGAGTATGTTCTCACCAATGCAGAACTTGAAACCATGGTGGATACCACCGATGAATGGATAACAACACGCACGGGTATCAGAGAACGACGAATTCTTAAGGGTGAAGGCCAGGGCACATCGGTTATGGGAGCCAAAGCGGTACAAGGCCTTCTTGAGAAAAGCGGAACAAAACCTGAGGAAGTGGATATGCTGGTATGCTGTTCTGTAACCCCTGATATGAAATTTCCTGCCACAGCCAACCTGATCAGCCACAAAACAGGTATTAATAACGCATTTAGCTTTGACACCAATGCCGCTTGTTCGGGTTTTGTTTATACACTGGTAACTGCGGCCATGTTTGTTGAGTCGGGAAAATACAAAAAAGTGATTGTTGTTGGTGCCGACAAAATGTCGTCAATTGTTGACTATACTGACCGTCAAACCTGCGTTCTGTTTGGCGATGGTGCTGCAGCTGTGCTGCTGGAACCCACAACGGAAGAATCAGGAGTGATGGATCATATGTTTCAATCAAATGGGTGCGGCCATATCCATTTGCACATGAAGGCTGGAGGATCGGCTTATCCTCCAACCCACGAAAATATTGATGCCCGTGAGCATTTTGTATACCAGGAAGGGCAAGCCGTATACAAGTTTGCAGTAAAAAACATGGCCGATGTAGCCGTTGGTGTTATGGAACGCAACAATCTCACAGCAGAAGATGTGGCATGGCTGGTACCTCACCAGGCCAATATGCGTATCATTGAAGCAGTTGGAAGAAGAAGCGGCGTGCCCGCAGAAAAGGTTATGGTAAACATTCACAGATATGGCAATACTACCAATGCCACCATACCATTATGCCTATGGGAGTGGGAAAATAAGCTGAAAAAAGGCGACAACATCATCCTTGCTGCCTTTGGAGGTGGATTTACCTGGGGTTCTGTTTACCTTAAATGGGCTTACAACTCCTGATCTGAGCAATCATTCATCATACAGTTTACGGTTGTTTTTGTGGCGTGATGCATCACGGCGTGTTTTCTTCTGCAGGTTTTTTTCAAGGGCTGCAGTAAGATCTACTCCGGTTTGATTGGCAATACAAATCAACACAAACAACACATCGGCCAGCTCATC
>SLIL01000216.1 GCA_007135645.1 Bacteroidales bacterium | reverse complement strand
GTATTTTAAAATTCTTTACTATTTTTGCACCACTCAAAACGGCGGGGTAGCTCAGGTGGTTAGAGCGTCGGATTCATAACCCGAAGGTCACGAGTTCAACTCTCGTCCCCGCTACAAAAAAGGCCCTGTAATTCATCGGATACAGGGCCTTTCTTATTTTTATTCATTAGCGATTTATTCCGTCAGCTTGCCATAGAGTTCAAATTCTGATGCCCCGGTTATTTCTACCTGGTAAAAATTTCCGGTTTCCAACCCTGGCTCCTTTTCCACAAGCACCTCATTGTCCACCTCGGGAGAATCATATTCTGTTCGTGCTACAAAATAATCCTGCTCTTCCCTGTCTATGATCACCCGGAAAGATTTACCGATCTTCTCCTGGTTCAGTTCAAGGGAAATGCTTTGCTGCAAGCTCATGATCTCCTCTACCCTTCTTTCCTTTTCAGCTTTACTTACCGAATCTTTCAATTCGTATGCATGGGTTCCCTCTTCTGCTGAGTAGGCAAATACCCCAAGCCTTTCAAAACGGGTCTCTCTGACAAATTCCATAAGTTCCTCAAAGTGTTTCCTGGTTTCACCGGGATAACCCACAAGCATGGTTGTTCGCAATGCAATTCCGGGCACCTGGGCCCTGATCTTGCGTATCATTTCCAGGGTGGAGGCTTTGTCGGTATTCCTTCGCATAGAGCTAAGGATATCATCATTGATATGCTGCAGCGGGATATCCAGGTAATTGCATATTCTGGGTTCACGGCCCATCAGCCCGGTCACCGCGAAGGGAAATTTCCTGGGATAGGCATAATGCAACCTTATCCATTCAATGCCGTTGATTTTCACAAGCTCCTCCAGCAACTCAGCCAGCATCGATCGCTTTTCAAGATCATACCCGTAATAACTCAGGTCCTGGGCAATAAGCAGGAGTTCCTTCACTCCCTGGTCGGCCAGTTGTTTTGCTTCCTGAGTGAGGCTTTCGATGGTACGTGAAATGTACTTGCCCCTGATCAGGGGGATGGCACAAAACGAGCAGGTGCGATCACACCCTTCGGCAATCTTAAGATAGGCAAAGTGAGAGGGGGTGGAAAGAACGCGTTCCTGGCTCTCAAAAGAATATTTTTGCCTGAGGTAAGCAAAAAGATCCTGGGGATCATGCACCCCAAACCAGGCATCTGCTTCAGGGATTTCCTGCTTCAGGGTATCCTTGTAACGCTGCGACAGGCACCCGGTAACAATAACTTCCTGCACAAGCCCTTTTTTCCTTGCATTGGCATATTGCAAAATGGTATCAATGGATTCTTCTTTGGCATCGTTGATGAAACCGCAGGTGTTGATCACAACAATATCAGCAGGCCCGTCAGCATCATGGGTTATACGGAATGGACCATGCTGCAGCTGTCCCATCATCTTTTCAGAATCCACCAGATTTTTGGAGCATCCCAGGGTAATGATATTAATATGCTTCATTAAAAAGTACTATTGTTCAAAGAGAGTGTCTACAAAAGCATCGCGGTCAAAGATCTGAAGGTCGTCCACCCCTTCTCCAAGTCCGATATACTTTACAGGAATTTTGAACTGATCGCTCACTCCAATCACTACTCCGCCTTTGGCGGTACCATCGAGCTTGGTAATTGCAAGTGCGTTTACTTCGGTTGCGGCGGTAAATTGTTTGGCTTGTTCAAAGGCATTCTGGCCGGTGGAACCGTCGAGCACCAGCAATATTTCGTGGGGAGCTTCGGGAATGTGCTTTTGCATTACCCTTTTAATCTTAGTAAGCTCATTCATAAGGTTCACCTTGTTATGCAACCTGCCGGCTGTATCTATAATGGCCACATCAACATTATGCTGCTTTGCATAGGATAATGTTTCAAATGCAACAGAGGCCGGATCGGCCCCCATTCCCTGGGATACGATAGGAACTTCCACTCTTTTGGACCATATGGTAAGCTGATCTACCGCGGCAGCCCTGAACGTATCAGATGCGCCCAGAACCACTGATTTGCCGGCAGCTTTGAATTTATGAGCCAGTTTGCCAATGGTGGTGGTTTTCCCAACGCCGTTTACTCCCACTACCATAATAACATAGGGCCCTTCAATTTTTTCAATACCAAAGGTGGAAAAATCATTTACGGTATTTTCGGACAGCAACCCTTTGATCTCTTCTTTGAGTATGCGGTTGAGCTCTTCAGTGCCCATGTATTTATCCCTGGCAACGCGTTCTTCTATACGCTCAATGATGCGCAGGGTCGTGGTTACACCCACATCAGAGGTTACCAGCACTTCTTCAAGGTCGTCCAGAACATCAGCATCTACCACCGACTTTCCTACAACGGCCTTACCCAGGCGCGAAAAGAAACTTTCCCGGGTTTTGGTAAGCCCCTTGTCCAGCTTTTCCTCTTTATTTTTTGAAAAAATATCAAATAGTCCCATTTTCGGATATGTATTTAATTGAACCTGTCATTGTATCCAACACCTGCTTATCCACCTGCCAAAGGTAATAAAAAAGACTTCCTGAGCTTTTTGGTCGGGAAGTCTTTTAGGTTATTTTTACCGGTAAAAACCGGGTGATCGCATTTAATAAGAATAGGAAAGATTACTTCTTTGCAAAATACTCTTTTACTTTATCAGAAGCTACGATATCTTCTTTGAAGGTGTATGCTCCTGTCTTTCCTGATCTTTCCATTTTGATAACTTTCGCATAACCCTTTCCGGTGTCGGTTTTCAGGGTTGCAACAACTTTCTTTGCCATAATTTAATTATTTTATTTCGCGGTGAACAGTCATTTTTCTTAAGATAGGATTGTACTTCTTGAGTTCAAGCCTGTCAGGTGTATTCTTTTTATTTTTGTTCGATATGTACCTTGAAGTGCCGGGCATACCGCTGTTTTTGTGCTCTGTGCATTCCAGAATTACCTGTATCCGTGCTTCTTTCGATTTCTTTGCCATTTTTTGAAAAAGTATTTTGACGTTTAAATTTCGGAGCGCAAAGATAATCAAATAATCTTTACCCGCAAAGGATAATTCCAAAATTATTGGACAAATTGTTTATCCGGTAATTCGCCTGAAACTCAAAGCTATTTAATTATCACAACTGGCGTGGTTTAATTACCTCTAATCCTTCAATCTTAGAAAATTCCATTAAACCCTTTCCCATTCATTTCGCATTTGGGTGAGTTCTTTCTGCAATTCTTCAACTCTTTCTTTTGAAAGACAACCAGAGAATCGTTCCGAAAGTTTCTGCCGGGGTTTAATGGCCTTATCCTCAATAACCCTGAGAATCTTCATGCTTTCCAGATTTTGCAGGAAAGTAAGTGCTATATCTTTTTTTATTTCTACTAATATTGTTTTCATCTGTTTATATTTGTTTTTAATGGTCAGATGGAGCTCGCCAACAATAACAGACACAAGTGTTTTGGAGTTGTTGCGGAAATCTAATCATCCGCGTGTGTGTCAATAATTATTGTCATGGCTCGGTTCATCTG
>SLIL01000062.1 GCA_007135645.1 Bacteroidales bacterium | reverse complement strand
TTCAGAAGAAAAAGAAGAGAAAAAAGAAGACAAGAAAGAAGAATAATCATCTTGTTTCCCAAAAGCCTGTTTTGGGCGAAAAGCAGACCTGCCTGGTGAAAATGACACAGGCGGGTCTGTTTGTATTGGCTAAGTATATTTTCCGAAAACACCAAGAACGATGGAAAAAGAGAATTGTTTTTACCTGGGCCGGATCACCAAAGTAATAGGTTTTAAAGGTGAGGTGGTAGTATTTATAGATAGCGATGAGCCTGAAAAGTATCATGCACTGGATGCCTTGTTTGTGGATATGCGGGGCAACCTGATCCCGTTTTTTGTGGAAAAGATATCCATGCGAAACAAGAATAACCAGGTTACCATCAAGTTTCAGGATATTGACGACCATGAGGATGCAGGGCGGTTGCAGGGATGCGAAGTTTTTCTTCCCCTGGATTTGCTTCCACCCCTGGAGGGAAATGCGTTTTATTTTCATGAGGTGGAAGAATTTGACGTGTATGACAAGGCCAAAGGACATATCGGCCGCATTGACAAGGTGCTTGACTATCCGGCCAATCCTTTGTTTGAAGTGGTTTATAAAGACAAACTGCTGCTTATACCTGTACAGGACCGTTTTATAGAGAAAGTGGATCGCGAAAAAAAAGAAATCCATATAAATGCTCCTGAGGGACTGATCGATATGTACCTGGATGAATAAGCGAACAAGCAACAAATCAGAAAAGGGCAGATTATTCCGTTTTAAGCAGTTCAGCCTCACCGATCAGGGGTGTGCCATGAAAATTGGTACTGATGGTGTGATCCTGGGTGCATGGGCTGCCGATTTCGCATCCGGTAAAGATTATGACCACATTCTTGATGTGGGCACTGGCTGCGGAATAATAGCGCTCATGGTAGCACAAAAAAGTACGGCTTTCATTGATGCCCTTGAGCCCGAGCAGCAGGCTGCAGAAACGGCACTTGACAATTTCCGGGGCAGCCCCTGGAGTGAAAGATTAACTTTGTATAATTGCAGGTTGCAGGAGTTTGATGCTCAACCTAACGTGTATGACCTGATCGTTTCCAACCCACCTTATTTCCAGGTTAACCAACAGGCGTCAAGCCAGGAGCGTTTGCTGGCAAGGCACCGGCTTGATCTCTCTTTTGAAGACCTGTTCCACCACAGTCGTCTGATGCTGAAGGATAAGGGTGCATTGCTCGTGATCTGTCCGGCGGCGGAGCAACCTTCAATGAAGCTGTGTGCAAGCCATGGTTTTTTTGAGCAAAAGAAAGTTGCAATCCGGCCTCATCCAACCGTCCAGCCCAAGAGGGTAATCATTGAGTACAGCTTTAAGAAAAAGGAGCAGCCGGATGAAATAGCCCTGGATATAGAGAGCGGGCAAAGGCATAGCTTCAGTGATAAATACAAGGAGCTAACCCGTGATTACCATCCTTTTTTATGATTTTTAATTATTTCAACAGGCCATGGCAAATTCATGAAAGCCCCAGCTTTTTTATGGTTTCAATGAATTTGCCCTTGTTGAAGGGTTTTGTAAGGTACTCGTCCAGGCCCAACCTCATGTACTTTTCCCGGTCTCCTTCAAAAGCATTGGCACTGAGCCCAACAATGGGAGGGAGGCTTTCATAGGCTTGCCTCAGCCGTGCTGTGGCTTCAATTCCATCCATATGGGGCATTTGTATATCCATTAGAATAAGATCAAATTGACCTGGCTCATAAATCTCCAGTGCCTTTTTCCCATGATCAGCAATGGAAACGTTGTGGTTCATCTTTTTGAGCATCAATCCAATAACTTTCTGGTTCACCAGTTTGTCTTCCACCAGCAAAATGCGCATTGGGTTTATGGGCTCAGGATAATCATGGCTGTCCACCTTCTGGATGATCTTTTCAACAGGAGCACTCTGGCATAAAAATGTAAACCAGAATTTACTTCCCTTCCCCAGGGTAGATTCAACCCCTATTTCGCCACCCATCAGTTTGGACAGATCTTTACAAATGGAGAGCCCAAGTCCTGTACCCTCAGTGTTGCGCGAATTCTCATTGTCTTCCTGGAAAAATGGTTCAAAAAGCTGTTTCTTTGATTTTTCTGTGATCCCTTTACCTGTATCGCTGATCTCGATGCGCAATTTTAATGAGTGGGGCTCTGTTTCAGAAGTAGGAACAACACTTTCACTCTCCCGGCTTATGGCCATTTTTATCACCCCTTTTTCTGTAAATTTAATGGCGTTGGACAGCAGATTACGGATGATCTGATAAATACGATGCTTGTCGGCAATTATAAAAGGTACCAGGTTTTTGGCAGCCGAAAACTCCCATTCAATGGGTTTATTGCATGCTGATAAAAAGAAGTTGTACGAATCCTTTTCGATCTCCTCAATGCTGAAGACAACATTTTTCAAGCTTATTTTACCTGCTTCGATCTTTGAATAATCCAGGATCAGGTTGATGATCTCGCGGAGGTTTTCTCCGGATTGAATGAGCGTATTCAGGTAATCTTTCTGGGTGGTGGTGAGGCTGGTTTGAGACAAAATCTCAGCCATACCCATAACACCAGTAAGAGGCGTACGGATCTCATGACTCATATTGGCAAGGAATCTTTGCTTGAACTCTGCCGCCTTGCGGGCCAGTGCAACCTCCTGTTTCAGGGCTTCATTCTTTTTTCTGTCTGAGATGTCTTTGTAGTTGATCAATATGCCATTAATCTCGGGCGAATCGAGACAGTTGACTGCAAATACATCTATCCACTTATAGTTTCCCTGCTTGGTTTTATAACGACACTCAAATGTTCCTGAATTATCGGGCTGAGAAAGTATGTTCTGGAAAAATATCATTGCACCTTCAACGTCTTCCGGATGCACGTTCTCCCAGGTCATTCTGCCCTCCAGCTCATGGGGTTTCCATCCAAACCATTTTTCCACGTTTGGGCTTTTGTACCTGTTAATTCCTTCTGCATCAATTATAGCAATTACATCGGCAATATTAGCGATCATGGCTTCCTGCTTAGCCTGTACAGACAAAAGTTTGTCTTCGGCCATCTTTTTTTCTGTGATATCAATTCCAAACCCAAGGAGGTACAGTTGATTCTCTGTTTCATAACGGATTCCGGTCATGAGAAAGGGAATAGAAGTTCCGTCTTTGCTCAGCAAAGGCGACTCCATGGTATTATGCCCTTTTTGCATAACTTCTTCAATGGCTCCTAAAACCGCCTGGTGCAGGTTTTCAGGATGCCATTGCAGGATATGCCTGTTCTGTAGTTCATTTTCTGTAAATCCCAGCAGTGTTTCGTGGTTGCGGTTCCAGAGTGTAAGTTTTAGCTCGGGGTAGGAGTATAGATAAAAGATTCCGGGAAGTGCATCAATTATTCCCTGGGAAAAGTTTTTTTCTTTCTCCAGTGCAATTTCCGCTTTTTTTCTCTCAGTAATGTCATGGGTAATACCTACAAGGTATTCTATTTCACCCTCAGAATTTTCAATTCCGGAAACATATAG
>SLIL01000242.1 GCA_007135645.1 Bacteroidales bacterium | reverse complement strand
AGAAGCTCAAAACAGAAGCTGAAAAGCTCAAATTAGAGGCTGAGATGCTAAAATCAAAAGCAGAGAAGAGGGAAATGGAAGAGCGAACTTTAAAAGAAGAAGAAAGGCGTCAGAAAGAAGAAGAGATCAAAAGAAGAGAAGAGGCAGAAAAACGGGAAAAAGCAGCCGAAACCAAACTCAAAGCTGCTATCAAAAACATGCACCAACGCGGCTTCTCCAATCAGGAAATAGCCGAAACCCTTGGGTTGGAGGTTGATTTTGTGGAAGAGGTTGTTAATGGGTGATTACTACGATTTCCTTATCAAATAATATCTGATTTAGCGATTTAAAGTTTAAATCCGGGTTATTGTTTGTGTGCTGATTTGAAGTTAAAAAATTTCGTCTAAGTCTAAGACACGGCAAAAAAAACATCTTTTCTGCCATCCTGTACAATCAATTTTTATTTTTGCAGGGCAGGAGCGGAAAACTCCTTGTTTTTTGATTGGGTTGAGCAAACGATTGTTTTCTGAATATGGGCCTTGATTGATTTGCCTGCAAGGTTAGTATTCAGATAATCAAAACTTTGTGTGGTAATAAACTTTGCAGACTATTTTATTTAACATTCACAAAAAATACATGGACACAGGGATAAAAAAGTTATCGGTTAAGGAAAAGGTAGGTTACGGGCTGGGCGACAGTGCAGCCAATTTTGTATTTCAAACCATGATCGTGCTGCAGCTGATCTTTTATACCGATACTTTCGGTATTTCGGCAGCCGCTGCCGGTACCCTTTTGCTGGTAGCCCGTCTCTGGGACGCCATTACTGATCCGGTGATCGGTGTCCTGGCCGATCGCACCAACACCCGCTGGGGTAAGTTCAGGCCCTGGATCATTGCCACGGCAATCCCATTCGGGGTGATGGCTTATCTTACTTTTTCAACGCCCGATCTCAGTTACAAAGGGAAGCTGATCTATGCTTACATAACCTACATGATCATGATGCTGATCTATTCGGCCAACAACCTGCCCTATTCGGCCCTCTCCGGGGTGATGACCGGCAACATGGCCGAAAGGACCAGCCTGTCGTCTTTCCGGTTTGTATTTGCCATTGCTGCCGCCTTCGTGGTGCAGGTTTTTGCCCTGCCATTGGTGGATAAGCTGGGTCAGGGGGATGATGCCCTGGGGTTCAGGCTCACCATTGGTTTCTTTGGAATCCTGGCTGCCATTTTCTTTGCCATTACTTTTTTCACCACCCGAGAACGGATCAAGCCTGACCCTGAACAAAAAACCAACCTGAAGCAAGACCTGAAAGACCTCTCCAAAAACGTACCATGGGCCATCATGTTCGCTGTTACCCTGCTTGTTTTCATCAATTTGTCTATGCGGGGCAGTGTAATGCTTTATTATTTCCGTAACTATCTTGATCCTGCGTCCATGGTTCAGTCGCTGCAAAGCCTGGGGATGACCCGGCTGTTTCCCAATATGGATAGCGTAACTCTGGGGTTCAGCGTGTTTAACGGGGCCAGTCAGGCCATTACCATAGTCGGGATCTTGTTTTCCAAAATGCTGGCCATGCGCTTTGGCAAGAGAAACGTGTTTATTGGCGGTATGGGCATGGCCGGGCTGCTTATGCTGCTTTTTGGGCTCCTTCCCCCACAGGCATTTATGGCAGCATTGCTAATGCAGGTGCTTATCTCATTGTCCTGGGGCTTTACAGTTCCTTTGCTCTGGGCTATGATGGCTGATGTGGCCGATTACAGCGAGTGGAAAAACCACCGCCGGGCCACCGGGATGATCTTTTCAGCCATTGTTTTTGGGCTGAAAGCCGGGCTGGGTTTTGGCGGGGCACTGGCAGGGTATTTTCTTGCGCTTTACGGTTACGAGGCCAATGTGGTTCAAACACAGGAGGCCATCTTGGGCATCAGGCTTACGGCAAGCCTCTATCCTGCAATATTTTTCCTGATAGCCGTGGTGCTGTTGTTTTTCTACAGGATTGACAAACCTATGGAGCTTAAGCTGGAAAAAGAACTGGCCGAAAGAAGAAAAAAATACAAAGATTAACCGATGTTGGATGCATTGGGTTTACCAACTCTAAAATAGTTGATTATGAAAGGAAAATTAAGGTTTTTAGCCAAAATCGTTACAGTGGTTTTGCTATGGGGGTGTTCATCAGGTAATTCGGGGTTGGATACGGATACACCATCCCTAAGAATAGCCATGGAGCCATTTTTTGATATAGGGACCACCCTGAACAGGGAACAGGTTATCCTTCCTGAGGAGGATGTGCTTGAACTTGTAAGGCATCACTTTAATGTGGTGACAGCCGAAAATAAAATGAAATGGGAAAGCATTCAGCCCATGGAAGGACTGTTTTACTTTGAGCCCACCGACCGTTTTGTGGAATTTGCCCTTGAAAACAACATGATGATCATCGGGCATACCCTGGTATGGCATTCACAAACCCCTGACTGGGTGTTTGAAGATGAAGAGGGCAATCCTGTGGACAGGGACCTTCTTATCGAGCGAATGCGCAAACATATTTTTACCCTGGTGGGAAGATACAAAGGGAAGGTGTATGGCTGGGATGTGGTGAACGAGGCGGTACTTGATGATGGTTCCATGCGCGACTCGCCATGGAGGCAGATCATTGGTGATGAGTATATACAACTGGCATTTGAATTTGCTGCCCAGGCCGATCCTGATGCACGGCTGTATTACAACGATTACTCGCTGCCCAATGAGTCCAAGCGGGAAGGGGTTGTAAGGCTGGTCAGCCAATTGCAGGAAAAAGGGGTGAGGATTGATGGCATTGGTATGCAGGGCCATTATCACCTGGATTACCCCGATCTTGCAGACCTGGAAAACAGTATTGCTGCTTTTGCAAACCTGGGTGTTGAGGTAATGATCACCGAGCTGGATATAAATGTATTGCCCATGCCCGATCTTAATATGGTGGGTGCTGAAGTAAGCACTGATTTTGCCTATGATGAAAGGTACAATCCCTATGGAGAGCAATTGCCCGATTCTGTGCAGCAACAACTGGCTCGCAGATATGCCGGGTTGTTTGAGGTATTTGTCAGAAACCATGCATCCATTTCCAGGGTAACCTTCTGGGGAGTGCATGACGGGCAGTCGTGGCTCAATAACTGGCCTGTCCGGGGGCGGCAGAACCATCCCCTTCTTTTTGACCGGGAACTCAGTCCCAAACCAGCATTCTATGAGGTTCTGAGGGTGGCAGAAAAATTTTCTCCCGATAATTGATCAAAAAATTAACCCAGATGAACCTGGATTTGACGATGTAAGATATAAACGGCAATTTAAACATGTTGCTGATGCTATAAATAAGTATTGACATTAATCTAAAAATCAGAAAAATGAAGAAAAACTTGTTTCACTTTGTATGGATTAGTTTGATGATCTTTGCGGTTTCCTGTGCAGAAACACCTGAGAAAGAATTCCGCAGTGCTGAGGAAATCAATCAGACCCTGGGCCGGGGTGTAAATATGGGAAACACCTTT
>SLIL01000316.1 GCA_007135645.1 Bacteroidales bacterium | reverse complement strand
CTGGTGCCGTCGTGCTGCAGCGGATGTCGTATATTGCAGTCAAGTGCCATGGCTGTTATTTATCAGGTATATCGGAACCTTCGGTTATGAAATAGGGGTACACATAGTTAAACCTCGAATTAGTAGTCCGTACGGTATATTCTATTTTGATGAGGATCACCCCTTCAAGTTGCTGTGAGGTATCTATTTCCAGGCTTTCCAGATCAATGCGTGGCTCATGGTAGAGAATAGCGGTTTCCACAAGGTCTTTCAGATAGGTGCGCAAGGTAAGGTTGATGGCCTCAAACATCATTTCATCCAGGTTGCAGCCATAGCCGGGTTGCATGATCCGTTCACCAAGTCTGGTGGAAAGCAGGATCTCCAGGCTGCTTTCGATGTCTTTTTCATCTTCCAGCATTCCAACCTTACCCGATGCCCTGTCGAATTCAGGGGGAAATCCCCATCCGCGCCCAAGAAATGATTGATCTTCACTCATATTATTTTCGTTTTATGCTTAAAACTGTTTGGTTATCCGGGAATCAATTTTTTCATTATTCTTTTATCCACCAATCAACACTGTTGGGCAGCCTGCAACGATTGTACCTCCATGTGCTGTGCTATCGCCCATCCTTGCGGCGGATTGCCCTCCAATGTGCACGGTGGATGATCCCATGATGATAGTATCGGTTGGGCCGGTGCACATGCAGCTGTCGCCCATTCGTGCCGCCGGCATACCTCCAATAAGCACCGTTGGCTCACCGGGGGGGAGAACCGGCCCGCCTACGTGGGGCACCGTACCGGTGACCAGCGGGCATATATGCATGTCTGATATTCTTGCTGCCATTGCCATAAGTGTCTTGTCAGTTAATTTTTACCAGTGATCCATTTATTTCTACTACTCCTGAGGAGGAAATCTCTGCACCGGCACTGCCCTCTGCTTTGAAAGAGGTGCCGGCTTTTATGTTTGTGGACATCATTCCTTCCAGGTTGAGGTCCCTCTGTGCCTTTATTTCTATTTTCCCGTCACTCTTAATAGTGATACCCTGGCTGTCCATTACAATGCTGTTGTTGTTTTCATCACTGATCTCAACCGTTCCATCGTGGTCGCTGGCAACGATCTTTTTGCCGTCAGGTGTTTCTGCTGTTATGGACCTTTTCTCGTCGTCGAATATCCATTTCAGCTTGCTCCGGCTTACGAAGCCTTTCTGATGGTTGTCGTTGGATGTGGGCAATGGGGCAGGTTTGTTGCTGCTGTTGAGCATTCCCAGTACAATGGCATCCCTTGGGTCGTCGTTGATAAAGCCCACGATCACTTCATCACCGATCTCTGGCCTGAAAAAGGCACCCCGCTCGTTTCCGGCATCCAGAGATGCAACCCTGGCCCATATCCCATTGTTAGCCTGATCAATAAGAGGCAAACGGACCTGTATCCTGTCTTCATCATCAGGGTCGCCTCCCAGTTCTGTTACCACGCCTGCATGCAATCCCTTTATGGCAGGCAGAAGCCCTGAAGCAGGCGGGCTCTCCATGGGAACCTTCTCTGCAAAGGTTTCAGGATCAATTCCAAACTGGATGTCCATTTGCCATCCACCATCAGCAATCTGATGCTGTATTCCACTCACCCATGCCTTTCCGTTAAACCGTTCACCTATACCACCCAGCTCAATTGTCTCGCCAGGGTTTACATTGTGTATGCCGCGGCATTTTACCCTGCCCCGCACTTTGGCAAGTTGCCTTCTCAGCAGCATGGCATCACTCCAGGCCTGAAGCTCTTCGGTCGATAGCCGTCCTCCATGACGGAGGATATGTTTTTCCCTTCCCGAAACTTCTGCAAGAAATTCAGGGGAAAGGTTGCCATTTAGTGAAAGGGCAGGATCCCTGGCATCGGTCTCTTCAACACGCTGATCTTCATAGCTCCAGCTTTGGGAGGTGATCCCGGATACCTGGTTTCTTGCATCAATTTCCGCATCCAGCTCCAGGATGGTAGCACCGTATTGTAATGAGAGGGCAGGATCCTGTTGCAGGTCCGGGGGGTGGACAGAAAGACCACCGTTGTTGACTATGCAGAACAAGCCATTGGCTTCGGCACGGGAAATAATGAAATCCCAGTCGGTACTGTTGTATTGTACCACCTCTTTATGGGCTACAGGAGATGATGCCGTATCGGCATTCATTCCATATTCCCTGCATTTCTGCTGGATGATCTCGCTATCATTCTGGTTGAAGAAATACCTCGATTGCCGGGAAAGGGTCATTTTGAAGGCTTTGTCACGGCATTCAACAATGAGTGCCGAGGAACCGTCGGGACGGATCTTAATACTGTGACTGATGATGATCCCTTTGAAAATGGTTTGAAGGTCATTCTGATATCCGGACAGGATCTCCATTTCCTTGCCAGGGATGAATAACTCTTCATTGCTGGCGCCAAAATTGCCGCCCGAGGCGCTGCCATCCAGAATGATCACCTTCGCCCGTGGCACCTTGTTGATCTCTTTGCTGACTACAATGGAATACACACTGAAGGTACGGGCAATTTCCTCCCCTTCAATCCTGATGGATGAAGAAACAACTGAAGGCGTTCGGGTAGTGGGTATGGTCCGGGTGCGTGTCATTATAAGGATTTATTTTTCAATGGGCGGAAAAATTATTTTCTGTCCTGTGGATAGGTTTCTGAAATCGGTTAACCCGTTGGCTTTTGCCACTTCAATGTAGTAGCGTGAGTCTCCATAGATCCGGTAGGTCATCAGAGGCAGGGTGTCACCATCCTGCACCGTTCTCACATGGGTAAGATCGGGGGAGCTGGCATTTTCTTTGGCCACCCGCTTGGAGTCATCAATGGCACCCAGGAATGTGGCATGTGCCACAGCTCTTAATGGCAATCCATCGGAGCGGAAAAGTTTGTAAGAAATGTCGAGGCTTTCCAGCACGCAGTCAAATTTCAGGGTGCCCCAGAAAATGCTCAGAAACCTCGGGCTGTGGGTATCACCCTTGTATTCCAGTATTACTTTCCTGAACTCGTCCAGCAATCCTTCCACACCGTTGCTTTCGTCTTTTACGCCATTGATCACCCCTGTGCTGTCAAAAAGAAGCTCAAAGCTGATGCGCTGGGGTTCGATTTTGGAAAACTGCGGAAGAATGGCTGTGGTGCCGGGAGCCTGGGTTTGCGAATACCCCACATTGATACGGCTGGTATATCCCGAAGGATTTACCTGCACATTCATCTCCTTATCGGTATTTGTGCGCTCCGCATCGGAGTAGGAGATGATCTTCATCTTTGTGACATTTTCCGCCATTATCGTTCGTTTTTGTTTTTTAGAATTTCCATTACTCTTTCAATGCATTCGGCAATGATCTCATCCCTTCCGGGAATGGGCGCCTGGTCAGGGCCCTGATTGGCTCCGGGCTGGTCTCCCTGGTTGTTACTGACACTTACTTTGATGTTCAGTTCACGGATCTCAATGGGCATGCGGGCATTGTTTTAAGAAAGAGTGAAATAATGGTACTGCAGTTCAAAGGTTTCTAT
>SLIL01000407.1 GCA_007135645.1 Bacteroidales bacterium | reverse complement strand
TACCGCCTTTGCAAAAAACGGAGGAAACATCTTTCTATCCGGAGCCTACATCGGAACCGACCATCAACAACTGGCAGATACCATTGCCGGAGAATTTGCAAAGAACCTACTTGGATACACCTGGCGCACGAACAATGCCTGCAACAGCGGGCAGGTGGAAGTGACCGACACCGGGGCCAACCTTTTCAGCCCGGCCCTGCAGTTTGTCACACAGCCCAATCCCATAATTTACCATACAGAGGCTCCCGACGGCATTGAGGCCTACGGAGAAAACAGCTATACCCCTTACCGGTATGGATCCAATGCCATCAGTGCGGCAGTGGTGCATAATTCAGGGCATAAAGCCATTTCGCTGGGCTTTCCGTTCGAAACCATTGCATCACAGCAACAGAGAGACCAGCTTATGAAAGAGATCCTGAATTTTTTCAGTAAAAGAACTGAGCCATGACATTTTTAAATGACATTACTAAATGACATACACGAGGATAATTGCCTTTAAAAAACTATCAGAAAATGTAACAATGAAGACACAAGAACACGGATAACACTGATCAAACGGATTCACACGGATTTTCCCTATCAGCGATTATCCGTTAAATCCGCGTCATCTGCGTTCGATAAATAACTATAGTTTAACCCCTACAGGGTAATTAAAAAAACATAACGCTCTTTGAACTACAATACTGAATGCCCTACAGGCAAAAATAATTACTGCTATTATTACCGCGTAGCGGTTTAAGTATTGTAGAAAATGACAGACCAACGACCTCTTACCGCGTAGCGGTTACACCCAAAAGTTTAATGAGTCAAAGTATTATTAATTGAACGAAATAAAATCTATACATAACCCATAAAACATTTAGCAATATGAAAAAAAGTATGATCACCTGTTTTATCCCTTCGGGCGAATTGAACGACCTGCAGGCAACCATTAACGAACTGAAAGAAAATGAACTGATCAGCGAGATCTTTATCGCCGGCAAAGCACTGCCCGAAAACCTTGTTTTGCCTCCTCACGCCTGCCTTTCGGAGATCCCCAACCTGCAAGTCACACAGGGTATAAAAAAGATGGCTGAACTGGCCAAAACACCCTACACCCTGATCTACACCAAAACCCTCCCCCTGAAGCTGGGTGCATGGGCACTGGAAAGAATGATACAGGTTGCAGAAAACACCGGTGCCGGGATGATCTATGCCGATCACTACCAGGAAAAGGAAGGCCAGCTTTCGCCCCTGCCCGTTATTGACTACCAGGAAGGAAGTTTGAGAGACGATTTCAACTTTGGCTCTGTAATGGTATACAACACCGAAGATCTTAAGCGTGCAGCATGGGACATGCGCGACGAATATCAGTTTGCCGGCCTCTACGACCTGCGGTTGAAAGTTTCACAGCGCAAAAAGTTATTCCGCATACCTGAATATCTTTACACCGAGAAGGAAACCGACACCCGTAAATCAGGCGAAAAGATGTTTGATTACGTAGATCCCAAAAACCGGGAAGTGCAAATTGAAATGGAAAAGGCCTGTACCCAGCACCTGAAAGATATCGGGGCATGGCTTAAGCCGGAATTTCCGCAGGTGAAGTTCACCGAATCGGATTTCCCCGTTGAAGCCTCGGTGATCATTCCCGTAAGGAACAGGATCAAAACCGTGGAAGATGCCGTACGCTCGGTGTTCAGCCAGAAAACGCCCTTTAAATTCAACCTGATCGTTGTGGACAACCACTCTACCGATGGCACCACAGAGTTGCTGCAAAAGCTTTCGCAGGAAGACGACAGGCTCATCCATGTAATACCCCAGCGCAACGACCTGGGCATTGGCGGATGCTGGAATGAGGGGGTTTATCATCCCCAGTGCGGTAAATTCGCTATTCAGCTCGACAGCGACGACCTGTACATTGATGACAATGTGGTCAAAAACATCGTGGAGGCATTTTACGATCAAAATTGCGCCATGGTAGTGGGCAGCTACCGCATGGTGAATTTCAAACTGGAAGAGATCCCTCCGGGACTGATCGACCACAGGGAATGGACTCCCGACAATGGCCGCAACAATGCCCTGCGCATCAACGGGCTGGGTGCTCCCCGTGCATTTTACACCCCTGTTATTCGCTCCATTCGCGTACCCAACGTAAGCTACGGCGAGGACTATGCACTCGGGCTAGCCATCTCACGTGAGTACCAGATCGGACGAATCTATGAACCGCTCTATCTTTGCCGCCGCTGGGAAGACAACACCGACGCCTCCCTGGATATCGCGAAGATGAACGCACACAATACTTACAAAGACAGGATACGTACCATTGAACTGTGGGCCAGGATCTCCAGAAATAAAAAGTGATAATTGAGCGTGCTATGAATAAAGCCATTGATCTGCCAGGGGCAGACCTTCAGAAAAAAGTTGACCTGCTCCTCCAGCAGCAAACCCGCGAATGGGATCTTGCCCATAAAAACTATATGGGCCTGCAGAAAGTACGCAAGCGCTCTTTCAAACTTCACGACCGGGTCAACATCGGGGTGCAGTTCAACCCCGAACGGATGACCTCTTCGGCTGCCAAAGTAGATCCCAAATCCATCAGCGAAAGGAAATGCTTTTTATGTGCCGCAAACCTGCCACAACAGCAAAAGTGGGTAGAGTTTGGTGATGATTACCTGGTGCTGGTGAACCCTTTCCCCATCTTCCCCAGGCACCTTACCATACCCCATCGCGAACACATTGACCAGCGAATCAAAGGACGGTTTGGGGATATGCTTAACCTTGCCAGGGAACTGGAAGATTTCGTGGTGTTTTACAACGGGCCCCAGTGCGGGGCTTCTGCTCCCGATCATTTCCATTTTCAGGCAGGCAACAAAGGTTTTATGCCCGTTGAAAAAGACTTTGAGAACATGTCGAGAGTGACCATAAAAGGAGAAGAATGCTGCAGGGTTTCCGTTTTTAAAGACTATCTGAGGCATTGCATCATCCTGGACGGAAGCAGCAAAACCATTCTCACGGCCTGGTTTGAGCAGGCATATATGGGAATGGAAGGGCAGATGACCGCTGAAAATCCCGAACCCATGATGAACATCCTGGTGAGCTGGGAAAAAGGGAGATGGAAAGTGTTCATCTTTCCCCGCAAAAAGCACAGGCCCTGGCAGTTCTTCGAAGAAGGGGAAAAGCAGATCCTTCTCAGCCCTGCTTCGGTTGACCTTGGCGGAATGCTCATAACCCCCCGTGAAGAAGATTTTGAAAAACTCGGAGTTTCGGATATTGTGGATATCTTTGGGCAAATAACCTGGAAGGATGAAGATTTTGAAAAACTGATCCGTCTTTTCAAAACATAAGCTGACCTATGGACACACAACAGATCACCCTTGTACAGGGCTGGCCCGCCAGCCTGGAAGAAATGGCGGCATTTCTGGACAGGAACATGGACTACGACTCTATGAATGCTGCTCTGCTGGAAGAAAAGCTCTACCTCGACCCCCATGCCGACCCCGAACTGTGCTTCACCGCTATGCATGG
>SLIL01000002.1 GCA_007135645.1 Bacteroidales bacterium | reverse complement strand
GTTCTGGGCGGAGGAAAGATCTCTGCCACTGCAGCAGGGGCCATTTCACGGGGGAAGTATGCCAGGAATATAATTTCAGGACAGGAAGGGAATCAGGGACCCTATCGCCTTACCGGAAGTGAGAACGAGTCGTTCATCCTCATTCTGGCTGGTACGGAAAGGGTTTTTATCGATGGCAGGCCCATGCAAAGGGGTATGGACAGGGATTATGTGATAGACTATAACACCGCCGAGATCACCTTCATGCCTTCGGTGCTCATCACCCGCGACAGCCGTATTATTGTTGAGTTTGAGTATGCCGAGCGCAACTTTGCACGCTCCATGGTATTTGCCGGTACAGAGCTTGAATACGAGAGGGCCCGTTTCCGGATCAACTTTTTCACGGAGCAGGATCATCCCAATCAACCCTTGTTTCAGGAGCTATCAGAAAGGAGAAGGAACCTGATGGCTGCCGTGGGCGATAGCATCCAGAATGCTTTTGACTGGAATTTTGACAGTACCGGGTTCTTTAATGACCGGGTAATGTACCGCCTTACCGATTCCCTGGGTTTCGATACCGTATTTGTATATTCCATCGATCCGCAGCAGGCCGTTTACCAACCCGGCTTCAGCTATGTTGGACAGGGCAATGGCAACTATGTTCAGGTGAGCTCATCAGCCAATGGCAGGGTGTTTCAGTGGATTGCCCCTCAGGGAGGTGTGCCGCAGGGCACGCATGAGCCCATTGTAAGACTGGTGACCCCTAAAAGCCATCAGATGCTTACCCTGGGAGGCCAGGCCGATATCACACAACAAACCGGCCTGTTTTATGAATATGCCCTTACCAACAGGGATGTAAACCTCTTCTCTGACCTGCACGGGGATAACAATACCGGGCATGCCATGTTGGTTGGCTTGCAAGACAGCCGGGCACTTCAGCGAAACAGGGAAGATGGCTGGATGATGAACAGTATAGTATCCTGGGAATGGACAGGAAAACCATTCAGGCCCATTGAAAGGTACCGTGAGGTGGAGTTTGAGCGCGACTGGAACCTGGAACCCGGTATGGCAACGCATGAAGAACATGCCCCCTCATTTTCTGTTCTGCTGCAGAACCGCCAGACAGGGATGCTGAAATATGATTTCAAGGCGTTGCTGCGAGGTGAACAATACAGGGGCGCTCGTAACGCACTGGAGAGCCGGTTGCAGTTGGGACGTACGCGCCTGGAGTACCGGGGCAGCCTGCTCAACAGTGCTGGTGCCAGGGAAACAGATTTTTACAGGCACCGTGCCCAGGTATCTCAAAACCTGCAGTTGCTGGTAGCAGGGATAGAGCATCAGATGGAAGACAACCGGATTGTTGCAGAAGATACTGACTCCCTTTCTGCTGCCTCTTTTCATTTTTCCCAGTGGGAGTTTTTCCTCTCCAACTCCGAAACAAGCCAGAACCAGTACCGCACTTTTTTCAGGATACGCGATGATGGCATTCCTATGGCCAGTGAATTTGCAAATGCCTCGCGTGCAAGAGATTATGGTGCGCAATACCGTTACCTTGCCAATCCTGATCAGCGCTTCTCCGTGCAATTGATTTACAGGGAGCTTGAAATAAAACAACAGCAATTTGAAGGGGAGCGCGGAGATAATACGGTGAATGCAAGGGTAGATTATTTCTCCCGTTGGGCAAATGGGGCCATTACTTCCAGTGTTTTTTATGAGACGGCCAGCGGACGCGAACGAAAACGGGAGTATATGTTCGTGGAGGTGCCGCCAGGACAGGGCGTATACGTGTGGAACGACTATAATGGCAACGGGATCATGGAGCTTGATGAATTTGAAATTTCACCCTATCCCGATGAGGCCAATTTCATCAGGGTTTTTATTCCCACCGATGAGTTTGTACCCGTTTATTCTACTGCCATCAGCCAGAGTATCAACCTGGATCCTGCTGTAGTGTGGCGACAGGAAGAGGGGATGCGCGGTTTCCTGGCTCGTTTTACCAACAGGCTCAACTACCGCATCGACAATAAGAAGCAGGGCGGGCTGAAAGCAGAGAATTTTAACCCGTTTTTGTTGGATGTGGATGACTCGCTGTTGATAACCCTGGGATCAGTGGTGCGCAACTCTTTCTTTTTTAATCGTACGCATCCCGTTTACGGTCTGGAGTGGACTTTTCAGGATAACCGCAACAAGAACCTGCTGAGCAATGGTTTTGAAAGTAGGCAGGTACAGTCCAATGCCTTGCGGGGTCGATGGAATATTGTCCGCAGGTATTCTGTTACCGGTCGGGTGGAGACAGGGGAGCGGGTGAATGAATCGGAGTTCTTTCTGCAACGCAATTACACGATCCGTTTCCGGGAAGCAGAGCCTGCTGTGAGCTATCAGCCATCACCCACCACCAGGTTTGGGCTTTCATGGACATATAGCGAGCAGCAAAACAGGGAAGGTGCAGAGGCAGCGGTAACCAACCGCTTTACCCTGGAAAACCGGTTGAGCTTTCCCGGTCGGGGCACCCTGCAGGCACGCTATCAACTATCGTTTATCAGCTTTCCGCACGATCCCAATACGCCGGTGGCTTTTGAGATGCTGCAAGGTCTCAGGGAAGGGACCAACCACACCTGGAACATCAACTGGCAGCATAATCTGAGCGCTTACCTGCAGCTAAGCCTGCAATACAATGGTCGCAAACCCCCCGATGTCAGTACTATCCATACTGGTACCGTTCAGTTGAGGGCATTTTTCTGATGTCATCAATGCAAGAATAAAAAAATGGTACCAATGAGGATTAAATTGTCCCGGGTTGTAATCACATAGGCTGTAAAGGTTTGTTTGAACTGCGGGCCAGTTCCAGTGTTGCAAAACGACAAACAACAAGTTCGCTGAATCCTTTGAAAAAGATCCGCATAAAAGGGATGTCATTAAAACTGCTGATATTGCCAATGGTTTGTCGGGTAGGATGATCAAGGGGTATCTGAAACTGATACCAGCGCACTGTTTCTGTCTGGCCATTGGCCAGTTGCACTGTAGCCTCCCTGATATCAGTGATAAAATTGTTTCCTTTGGTCATATCCCCTGGCCTTAGGCTGATCGTATACTGGAAATATCTTTCGGTTTCATTGAGAATACCATCCATATTGATATCCTCGCTGTTGGGCAGAAGAGTTGAATGGGTGGGGTAGGGTTCGGGCGACATATCAGAGGTGGGACTGTTGCCCTCCAGTCCGTTATAACGTTTGTAACGATCCAGGATACTTGCCTGGACCTGGTCCAGCTGGCTGCCCAGGAAGTAATGATAATCATCAGCTGCGGGGTCTTTCCATGCCAGTTGATAGGCCTGAGAGTTTTCGCCAAAAAGTGCTATGATCTTATCCAGGAATGGTTCCGCGTAAAAGGTTCTTTCATCCTCAGTGCTAAGCCCGTTAAGGCCGACATCCTGAAATTTGCGCGCCATGGCGCTGTTGGCAAAGGCATGTACTATGGGCTGAATGGTGGGTACCCGGCCCCAGATGGTGGTGTCTACATTTATTACCTGGGCTGTTACAGGTAAACCATTTTCAAAAGCTTTTTCACCGTCGCGAAGTACATCCTCTGAAATATGTCCTAGATTGATATACATGTCGCCTCCTTCATGAGCAGGTTGATAAATAAAAGGATCCAGCACCCAGAATTCAATATGTGTAACGTTTGCTTCAGCAAGGTTGGTGAATAGCATGGGTCGCATGATCCCTCCCCACCGTGTATGAGGATCCTTCAGTGTCCCATCCATATTTATACCACTGCTGTAAGGTGAGCCTGCAACATCAAAATTATACGGGCCCCGTTCATTGGGATAGAAAGCCATATTCATCACGGGTATGGGCCTGGGGTTGGTTTCGTCAGGCCATATTTCGGTGTTCAGGACTTGTCTTACATAGTGCATGGATCGTTGGTCTGGATCATTGGCAATATGAGATGGGGTATTGGCTTGTGTGTCTGTAAAAAGCCGGTCGATAATATACCAGGCAAGCCTTGCAGAGTTGTATCTGAATCCCAGATCATTATGTAAGGAACCTTCGGGAAACATCCCTGGAATGGTTTGATGCTGTGGGGTGGAAGCAATATGCCAGTGGGTTGGATTATTCAGGTTTATTACATTGCCCGCTTTTTCTTCAGGTTCATCTTTCTGGCATCCTGAAAGATTGATCAGCAAAAATGCAGCAATAATGATGAATCGGGCCGGTAATCGATAATATTTTCCCATTTTGTTTTGGTTTTATGTTGGTGAATGATTGTGTGATTAAGATCAATGGATAATGAATAAGTTTTACTGGCAGAAATAGTTGGTTTCAAGACCAGGGAAAGCACACGGAAAAACACAATCGTTATGTTGTTTTTTACGGGAGAAAGCAACAATAAATGTGCCAAAACCTGCATTTTAACTGCATATGTTAAGCAATATTCACATATTCATCATTTAACAAACTGTCTGTTTAATCGTGAATTTTCCTTCCTGAATTGAATAATGTTTTTACTTTTGCATGCATAGCATATCAAGACACAATCCTTAAATCAAAACAAAACACAACACAACTATGCTCAATCTTATACTTTTCGGTCCGCCCGGAGCAGGTAAAGGAACCCAGTCGGACCTGCTGATGAAGCATTACAATCTTTCCTATATTTCTACCGGTGAAGCACTGCGCAATGAGTTAAAGGCCAATACCCCGCTGGGACAGCAGGCCAGGCAGATCATAGAATCAGGTGGCCTGGTAGATGATGAGATCATTGTCCAGATCATTGGAAATGCCATACAAACCGATAATAATACCGACGGTTTTCTTTTTGATGGTTTTCCACGTACCTATGTGCAGGCCTATATCCTTGACGGTTTGTTTACCGGGCTTCAGACATCACTCACCAAAATTGTTATCCTTGATATTTCTGATGAGGAATGTACGAAAAGGTTGTTGCAAAGGGCCAGAGAGCAGGGTCGCACAGACGACAATGAAGCAGTGATTAAAAGAAGACTGCAGGAATACCATGAAAAAACACTTCCTCTGCTGGAATTTTACCAGGATACCGATAAGCTGGCAAAAGTTAGTGCAATGGGTACCACCCAGGAAGTGTTTGACCGGATCAACCATTTTGTTGTGGAGGAGATTAACAGCAAACCTGTAAATATCATGGTATATGGGTTTCCTGGGTCAGGTAAGACTACCCAGGCCAAAAAGCTGGCCGATGAGTTTAACCTCACCTATATCTCCACCAGTGAGTTGCTGAAGGCCGAAGCAGAAACCAATACACAGCTGGCAAAGCAGATACAACCCTACCTTGACCGCGGACTGCTGGTGCCCGATGAAATTGTGATCAGGCTCATTGAGAAAAAGCTGCGCGAGTCGGATGGTGTAAACCGGGGTTTTGTGTTTAAGGGATACCCCCGCACCCTTGTGCAGGCTTATATTCTCGATGGGATCATGAAAAAGAAAAATTGTGCAATCAACTGCGTGGTCAACCTTCAGGTGCCTCAGCTGGAGCTGGTAAAAAGGCTGGATGCAAGGGGCAAAACCAATGACCGGATGCCCTATGATACCAGTGCAGCTACCATTGTGGCCCGTTTGGAAGAGCATTCCCAGCGCAACGATTCCATCGTAAATTACTACAGGAACCACAAAGTCCTGGTTGATGTTGACGGGAAAGGCTGTACGGAAGATGTGTACAACCGCATCAAGGAGCACGTACAACGCGCCATACGGAACCTGCGTTGATCAGATAGATTTGGGAAGCCCCGAAACATATTCTCCCAGAACCTGCAGTTGATCGGTTAGTGGATTGACTGCCGCCAGTGCTTTGGAAAACATAGTGTAATCCTCAAAAAGCAGATCGATATAAAAGTAGTATTCCCAGGTTTTGCCTATGATGGGTGCGGACTGGATCTTGGTGAGGTTTAGCTTGTAAAATGCCAGTACCGATAATATCTGTGATAGGCTTCCGGTTTGATGGGGCAGGGTAAAGCTTACAGAGGCCTTGTTGTTGGGAATGCCCGCTGATCTCTGCAATGCCCCTGCAGTTTCCTGTGTTGCAAGGGACAGAAAACGCGTGAAATTCCGTTTGTTGGTTTCCACACCCCTTCCGATGATCTCCAGTTCATACATCTCTGCGGCCAGTTCTGAAGCCAGTGCAGCAATGCCTTTCAGTCGGTTCTCAGCAATATATCTGGCGCTGAGTGCTGTATCAATTGTGTCAATGATCTTCACTCCTTTTTTCCTGAGTGGCTCCAGAAATTCTTCGCATTGTATAATGGCAAGGGGGTGCGAATGAACTTCGGTAATGTCGTCAATGCCTTGCCCGGGCAGTGCCATGAAATGCTGTTCTATACGCAGGTAGATCTCCCCTGAAATAATGAGTCCGGAGTTTTTAAGCAGGGTATAATTGGGAAGCAGCGAACCTGCAAGGGAGTTTTCTATGGCTACCATAGCTACGTCGGCCCTTTGCAGGTTTACCGATTCAAAGGCATCTCTAAAGGTATGACAAGGTTCAATGATTATCTCCTGGTTGTTGAAATAACGGCGGGCAGCCATATCGTGGAAAGCTCCTTCTACTCCCTGTATGGCTACTTTTATGGGGGATAAAGGTTGTTGATCGTTGTTTTGCATGTGTGTTTTAAATTCAGAGTAAAATCATGCAAAAGTAAAACAAAGTTATGAAGCAGCAATGCATTTATCCTGTTTTACTGAATTACAGGCATTTTGATTAATGCATTGAAAAGCAGGAAGACAATCACACTATAAAGGCAGATTAAAAATCATGAACACGGATAACGCGGATTTAACGGATTTACACGGATTTTCATACAGTGCCACCCACACATTTGAATCAGAGAAAAAAAGGTATTGACGGCGCAATGAAAAAACAAATAGATTCAGAAAATCCCATCCATTATTGTCAGACAATTCTTTAAGGAAAATTGTGTAAACCATTAAAACATCTGTTCATGACCCTTGTTCTCTCCTTGAATGATCTTTAATTCACTGATTTTAAAACAGCAAGTCATGAAAAAACTAAAATTAATCTTCACCGTAATAATCATCTGGTTTATGGCAACAAACGATGCACACTCACAAACAGAACATCAGGCATACACTCTTTTACACAAGTTTCCCGGCTTTGAAGTAAGGTATTACCCTGAAGCATTGCTGGCCAGGGTCTATACCAATGCCCGATCGTACCGCGAAATGACCTCTCCGGCCTTCAATGCCCTTGCAGGCTATATTTTTGGGGGAAATGATCAGAATATGAAAATTGCCATGACAGCACCTGTGCATATTGATTTGCACGACACCGGATCCAGCATGAGCTTTGTAATGCCTGCACAGTATGAATTGGAAGATCTGCCCGAACCCAGCAACAGGGCCGTAAGGATTGAGAAAGCTGAACCGGCTTATATTGCTGCTATTACTTTTGGGGGATATGCCAACGATGAAAAAATTCTGGAGCATAGTGAGAAGCTGCGTAAAATGCTGGAGCAAAACAACATACAGTATACCGGTAACTTCCGGTTTCTGGGATACAACTCGCCTTATAAATTCTGGAACCGGAGAAATGAAGTGGTGGTAAACATAATTTGGGAATAAATGCGTAGGTTTGCCCCAAAAAATACGTTATGCCCATCAATGAATGTCTTGGAAAGGTTTATCTCCAGAACAGAAAATTAATCGATGTTTCGCAGTTTGATGACAGTTTCCTGTTGTCTCAATCATACATTTACGAAGTGTTCAGGGTGCAGGAAGGTGTTGCTTTGTTTCTGGAGGATCATCTTTCGCGTTTGGAACAAACCTGTCAGTTATCCAACTATTGTCCCGGTTTTGATGTTTCAGAGGTTTATGATCAGGTTTACGCGCTTATCAGAGCCAACAACCTGGAAACAGGCAATATAAAAGTGGTGCTGAGGCTCGATGATAAAGATCAGCCCGATTTTCGTGTGTATATCAACCCACATCAATATCCTACACAAGAGCAATACATTAAAGGCGTGGATCTTTCCCTGTTCAAAGCGATCCGCAATAATCCCAATGCCAAGGTAATGGATTTAAGGCTGCGCAATGCCACCAATCTGGCCAGGGAGCAGCTCAATGTTTACGAAGCCCTGCTGGTAGATAACAAAGGGTGCATTACCGAAGGGAGCCGTTCCAATATTTTCTTTATCCGTAATGACAAAGTTATAACTCCACCCGTGGAGGATGTGTTGCCGGGGATCACACGCAAGCATGTAATGGAGGTTTGCAGGCAATTGCAGATAAAAGTTGTGGAAGAGAAAGTGCCGGCCCGGTCGCTGGTGGTTATGGAGGCATTGTTTATTTCAGGGACATCCCGTAAAGTATTGCCTGTGAAACATGTGGACGGCCTGGGGTTTGATCCTGCACATCCCCTTTTACTCCAGATCAGGGAAGGGTTTGATGAAAAAGTAAGGCGTTATATTCAGGGTCATGTAAAAAATCCTTGATCAGCTTTAAAGTAAACAACGAATGTTCAGGAATTTCGGGGAGAATTACTGTTGAAAGACTGTTCGATAACGGTCAAAGCTGCTCGTCAACGAACAGGAGGTCCTGGCGATTGCAGGGGTTGATTTTTTGCAGCCTTCTGATTATGTGTTTTTTATTGAGTTTGGTAATGAGTTTGTAACTTTGATATGGAAAAAGCAAATCTTTCTCAAGATGATCCTTAATTATCTGAAAACGGCACTAAGGTATGTGGTGAAAAATATGAGTTTCACACTCATCAACCTTGCAGGGCTCACTGCCGGTATTGCCGCATTTATCCTTATTGCCCTTTATTTGCAGGATCAGTTGCAGTACGATAGCCAAATGGCCTCTTCCCGGCGTTTATACAGACTTGTGGGAATTCAGGAGCCTGCCGGGTTAGACAAGCAGCATGTGGCCATAACCAGTGCTGTATGGGTGCCATGGATGCTGGAAAACATTCCTGTGGTTGAAGATGCATTCAGGATGATGTATGCTACCTCAGACATCGTGGCTGTTGATGATCAATCGTTCAGGGTGAGGGAAATGTTTTTTTCTGAAGGGAAGGTGATTGAACACAAAGGCTTCCCGTTGCTTTCGGGGGGCAATGATATGCTTGCAGCCCCCAACAATGCTGTCATAAGCCGTGAAATTGCCGAAAGGATCTATGGTACAAAGCATGCAGTCGGAAAAACGTTTTTGTCAGGGGGTGAAACCTATCTTGTCAATGGTGTTTTTGAAAATCAGACCAGGAAAACCCACCTGAAACCCGAAATTATACTCTCCTTTTCAACCATTGAGCATTCGTCGCCCTGGTTGCAGATGCCCGGTAATAATTCCGTAGTAACGTATGTGCTGCTTAAACCTGGCGCAGATCCTGCTTCCGTTGAAAGCATGGTCAATGATCGCCAGCGTCAATTTGAGAATGAAATGAGTGAGCATCAGATCATGCGAAACAATTTTTACCTGCAACCTTACAGCAACATATTTTTAAGATCCGGGCACATAAAATTTCATGCCTTTACCAGTCAGGGGAATATTACCAATATCTATATCCTTTCGGTGGTTGCATTGTTGATTCTGACTATTGCGAGTATAAATTATATCAATCTTGCTACGGCAAATTCTTCCAAACGGGCCAGGGAAGTGGGATTGAGAAAAGTGCTGGGCGCAGGCAGAAATTCGCTTGCTTTCCAGTTTATTGGTGAGAGTATGATCATTACCTTTTTTGCCCTCCTGATTGCTTTGGCATTGGTTGAGGTGCTGCTACCCTGGTACAATTCGCTGCTTGATACCTCGCTGTTAATCAGTATTTACAATCCGCTTTTCTGGCTGGGAATGCCGCTGTTATTGCTCCTGCTTGGACTTATTTCAGGATTTTACCCGGCTATTTACCTCTCGCGTTACCAGCCCGGGTATGTATTAAGAAGCGGCAGCAGCAGTGGCAAACCCCATACAGCCTTTCTGCGTAAAGTGCTTGTAGTGGTTCAGTTTGCAATTTCTACTGCCCTCATCCTGGCAACCCTGGTGGTAATGCACCAGGTAAACCATATGCAAACCCGCGATCTTGGCTATAATCGTGATAATGTCATAACCATCTATAACCGGCAGACTTCAGACCATGAGCGCATTATTGGATTCAGAAATCAATTGCTGAATTTCCCTGAAGTGGTATCGGCAGGTATCGCCAGCGGATACAGTGGTATAGCAGGAAGGCAAAGTACGATCACCACGGCAGATTCTGTACCCAATAGTCTTATGGTACGATATGGGTATGTGGATCCGGATTTTTTTCCAACTATGGAAATAGATATCATTGAGGGAAGAAATTTCAGTTCAGCCTATGGCACTGATCCCAATCAGACTATTATACTGAACAGGGCCGCTGTAAAGGCCCTTGGCTGGGGCAACCCCATTGGCAAGCGGATCGTTAATGATGATGATGTGGATTATGACTATTATACCGTGATCGGGGTTATTGAAGATTACCACTATTTCTCATTGCACAGGCAGATAGAACCCGCGGTTTATATCTGGCGTCCTGATGAATTGTCTGTGATCAATGTCCGTTACAATGCTGCCAGCTCCGGGGCACTGATGAACAAGATTAAAGATGCCTATGAGCAATATTTTCCGGGATACTATTATAATTCGCTCCATTTGTCCGGGATTATCTCCAATCTGTACAGGCAGGAAGAGAACATCATGAAGATCTTTATTTGGTTTTCCTTTTTATGCATTGTTATTTCCAGCCTTGGGTTGTTTGGACTTACTTCATTCATGGTCAATCAACGCAGGCGCGAAATAGGGATCAGGAGGGTGCTGGGAGGGACATTGCTCCAGATCAATTCTATGTTAATGAAAGGATTTATGAAATGGATATTCACAGGAGCTTTGCTGGCACTGCCCATAACCTGGGTTTTTATGGAGCGATGGCTTCAGAATTATCCTTACCGTATTTTTATCAGTGCTCCTGTTCTGATGGTTACACTATCCATTATTTTTCTCATCTCTGCCATAACCATTTTATCCATTTCCACCCGGGCAGCCATGCAAAACCCGGCCCACGTGATCCGTTATGAATAGATTGCGGGTGAAATAGTTGAGCTCACTTTTAAAGTATTTGGCAATATTTCTGTTTTTTAGCAGGTTGATTAGGCTCAAAAGGGTAGAATAGTTTCATTTGGGTAGTTTTTTTTGTACTTTCGTAAAGCGTTAAATATTTTGTTCTAACCCAAAAAATTACAGCAATGGAAACGAACCCAAGAAAAAGAAGGTTAATTTATGTGTATCCGCTAATTGCTTTTTTAACGATCGTATTTTGGGCCTGCGGGGGTGGTGGTCAAGACAGGGTGCAACGTCAGCAACTGAAAGAGACCAAGCAGGAAACGGTTCAAAACATCAATCGTTATAAAAATGATATTCAGGAGCGTATTGAATACGTTCAGGCAGAGCTGGAAGAGGCCACAGGTGAGACCCGTGAGAAGCTTGAAGCTGCTAAAAAAGATCTTCAAACGCAGCACGATTTGCTGGCTGCTGAGCTTGCAAAAGTTGAGGCTGCAACACTGGAAACCTGGAATAATGTGATTAAAGGCACATCGCAGGTGTTATCTGATACCCGGAAAAAGACCAATGAAGTCTCCAAAAAGGTCAGGGAGATGCTGGATGAGGAATAATTAAAGAGATAATAAAAAGATAAAGGGTGGGATTATACTTGATAATTCCACCCTCTGTCTTTATACTGGTTTGTTTCAGAAATGTATGTGCTTATTGTATTGCTTTTTCCGCATTTAAATTTTCCAGCCTTTCTACTTCTTCGGCCAGTCTCCGGTTGAGCATTTCCAGTTTTTTCACCCGTTTATAATTCTCCTTTTCTTTTTGCTCCAGTGCTTCCTGGGTAGCAGTAAGTTCTTCCATGTTCTGGCGCATTTCTTCCTCCTGTGCCCGCATTTCTTCAGCCTGCTGCTGTGATTTCTGAAGCAACAAGGTGGTGCGTGTGCTCGTCTGCAGGCTGGAGATGGCTGAGGCCACACTCTCTGCAATTTTTTCAGTAAACTCAATTTCATGTTCCAGAAAGGGCTTGAACGAGGCCAGCTCCAGCACTCCATAGACATCGTCATTGAGCTTTAAAGGAACAAGTAGCAGTGCACCGGGGTTTTCGTCGCCCAGGCCTGATGTGATCCTGATATAATCCTGTGGAAGTTTTGTCATGTAGGTGGTTTTGCCCTCTACAAAGCAGGCTCCAAGCAACCCTTCGCCAATTTCAATGCGACGGTTCAGGAACTTGCGACGGTCAAAGGCATAACAGGAAAGCAGTTCAAGGTATTTGTCATTGGTTTCATCATTGAGGATAAAAAGTCCTCCCTGGTTGATATTCATGTATTTAACAAGGTTGCTGATGATTTTAAATGCCAGTTCTTCCTTATCCTCTTCATTTTGTCTGAGGATATCGGCAAATTTTGCCATCCCCTCGGTGATCCAGTTACGACGCTGATCTTCTTCCTTTCTTTTTTGCTCCTCCTCTCTGGCTTGCTTCAGGCTGTCCTGCATCTGCAACAACGCGTCGCCAAACTCATCCTGATCTCCAAGTTTTTCGAAAGAACTGTTCAGGTTACCCTCACCAATATCGCTGGCAAACCGCGACTTCTCATTCAATCCACGGCTTAGTTGAACCATAGCTTTGCCAATTCTGCCCAACTCATCCTTTTTCTCCAGTATGGCATCATCAATAGTTACCTTCAGATTACCGTCAGTGATCTTCTGCACCACCTGAAGGATCTCATCAAGGGGACGTTTTATGTTGCGTGAGATATATGTGTAGGCAGCTATGGCCATTAATACCTGCAAAGGAAAAGACCACAGGTTGTGTAAAGGCCCCAGTTTTACCTGAATGCCTGATATGAAGGAGGCCAGGATAATGACTATTGCTGTGGATATCCCGATCTTGAAAAGTACGGAGTTCTTGAATAAAAGCCTCATAATGAGGATCATTAGTCCAATGGACACGATTAGCAAAAAAACTGATAATGGGGGTAGAAGCCGAGTATCCATAAATTTCCCTTTATGTTATATGTTAAACGTTTAAAATGTTTCCCTTGTAAAATCAAACAAAAATAAAAAAAATGACATCTTTAGCCAAAAATATTGCATTAAATAATTAACTAAAGTTTCGCACTTAATATAATAAGCTAAAAGTCAGCGCAAAGAATACATGATAAGTGCTTGCATGTATCTGTTGTATAGGTTTTTGTATAGTTCCAT
>SLIL01000352.1 GCA_007135645.1 Bacteroidales bacterium | reverse complement strand
AATGAAACCAGCTATTCGGAGGGGGAGAGCCGCGATATGTTTAAAAGTATTGGTGTGGACTTTGTTGTTTGCCCCGAAAAAATTGCCGCCAAAGAAATTACCAACCTCATTACCAACACCGCTGCAACAGAGATCTTCGATTTTACCGATAAGCATCTCTCCCTGATGCTCATAAGGCTTGGTGAGGAGGCACGTGTATTGGGTAAAAGCCTCAACGATATTGCCAGGGAAAACGCAGAGCTTGATTTCAGGGCAGTAGGTATTCACCGAAGGTCAGAAACAATTATTCCCAGGGGTGATGATGTATTCAAACTCAATGATCTGGCCTATGTAGTATCCAAGCCGGAAGGGATTGATCATCTGCTCAGGCTTGGTGGAAAAAATACTTTTACCATTAACAACATAATGATCATTGGGGGGGGAAGTGTGGGCACCATTACTGCCCAAAGGCTTCAAAAGAACTATAAGGTGAAACTGGTTGAAATGGATGCGGTAAAATGTTCAAAACTTGCCGATGAGCTGAGGCAAACCATGGTTATTAATGGCGATGCTCACGATGTTGCCATGCTTGAAAGGGAAAATATTCAGGCTATGGATGCTGTTGTTGCCGTAACCAACAATACCGAAACCAATATCCTTACCTGCCTGATGGCGAAAAAATACGGTGTAAGAAAAACCATTGCCCTGGTGGAGAACATCAACTTTATTGAAATCTCGCGAAGTGTTGGCATTGATACTATCATCAATAAAAAGCTGGCCACGGCAAGTTATATTATCCGGTTTACCATGAAGGCAGATGTAATATCTACCAAATGTTTGAATGGTATCGAGGCAGAGATATTTGAATTCAGGGTAACCGCTAATTCGCCCGTAACACGTAAGCCTATTAGCAAACTAAAATTCCCGCAGCAAGCCATTATTGGTGGTATAATAAGGGAAAACCAGGGCATTATTGCCACCGGCGATTTGCAGATACAGGCCGGCGACCTGGTGGTGGTATTTACCCTGCCCGAGGCTTTCGATGCAGTTGACAGAATGTTCAGAAGTAATTAAGAACTTGTAATACTATGGCTGCAAGGACCGATATAAACTTCCGGATCATCATAAATTTTATTGGGATTCTGCTGATGCTTACCTCAGGGTTTATGGCCTTAAGCGCATTATGGGAGATCGTTTATCCCGAAGGGGTATTTAAGGCCATTCTCATCAGCGCACTTATTACCTTTGGGACAGGGCTGACTTTTTTTCAATTTACCCGCAACTACGATCAAAAAAACATCGGCAAAAAAGAAGGGTATATCATCGTTACGTTCACCTGGCTGAGCATCACCCTCTTTGGGACACTTCCCTTTTACCTCTCCGGCGAAATCCCTTCTTTTACCAACGCTTTTTTTGAAACCATGTCGGGCTTTACCACCACCGGGGCCACAATCTTAACGGATATTGAATCCATGCCCAAAGCTCTTTTGTTCTGGCGCAGCACCACCCACTGGCTTGGAGGTATGGGGATCATTGTTTTAACCCTGGCCATATTGCCCATACTGGGTGTGGGTGGCATGGAACTGTTCGTGGCCGAAGCACCTGGTACAACACCCTTAAGGCTTCATCCAAGAATGACAGAAACAGCCAAAAGATTATGGTTTATCTATGTCTTGCTCTCTTTTGTTCTTATGTTTTTACTAATGCTGGGCAATATGAACTTTTTCGAGGCCATTAACCATGCATTCAGCACTATGGCAACAGGAGGATTTTCTCCAAAAAACGACAGTATTGCCTCTTATTCCCCCTATATTCAATACACTATTATATTATTTATGATCATTGCAGGTACTAATTTCACCCTGCACTATTTCGCTCTGAAAGGCAATTTTAAACCCATTGCCAATAATGAGGAGTTTCGGTTTTACATCATGGTGATAGGTTCTTTCACCATCCTTTTCACCATTGGTATTTTTGTTTTTGAAGCATTAGACCTGGAGCTGGCATTCAGGAAAGCAGCATTTCAGGTGGTTGCCATTCTCACCACCACCGGTTTTGCAACTATGGATTATACGCAATGGAACGAGTTTTTGTGGTTTATGATCTTTCTGCTTATGTTTACCGGAGGGTGCATTGGGTCCACCTCAGGAGGGATAAAAATGGTAAGGCACCTGCTGCTGATCAAAAATACCCATCAGGAGTTCAGACGATTGGTTCACCCGGATGCGGTTTTGCCTACACGGCTGGATGGAAAAACGATTCCCAAGGAAACCATTTATAATTTCCTGGCCTTCTTCCTATTGTATGTTTCGGTGTTTGCTGTTGGTGCCTCTGTTATGGCATTTATGGGGCTTGGATTTAAGTTGTCGCTGGCCTCTGTTGCTGCTACTATCGGAAATGTAGGGCCAAGCCTGGGCACACTGGGGCCCATGGATAGTTATGATATCATCCCAACAGCCGGTAAATGGATGTTGTCATTTTTTATGCTGCTGGGGCGCCTGGAGTTGTTTACGGTTTTGATTCTGCTTACCCCGTCTTTCTGGAAAAAATAAATTCTGCGGCAGGTAATTACTTTTTCAGTTTGTTGAAGATAACCCTAAAAATAAATTGTTTTGCTCAGCATCTGTATTCCCATATACAACTATGATGTAACAACCCTGGTGAAGCATTTGCACCAGCAGGGAGCAGCTCTCAATATTGACTTTGAGATCCTGCTTATGGATGATGCATCGCAGCAGAATTACAAGGCCATAAACCGGGAGTGCTATGAGCTGGAGCATGTGATTGCTATTGAGCTTGAGCAGAATGTTGGGAGGAGCAGGATCAGAAACCTGCTGGCCCAAAAGGCCCGGTATTCATGGCTGATCTTTATGGATTGCGATTCGCAGTGCCCCGATGACCGCTACCTTGCGCGGTACATGGAGCATGCCAAAGGAGAGGGGGTCGTATGCGGAGGCCGCATCTATGATGATCAGGCGCCCGAAGATGATACCTACCTGCACTGGCTTTTTGGAAACAAAAGGGAGGTTAAATCCTGTAACATTAGAGCGCGTAAGCCAAACCATTCTTTTATGACCAACAACTTTATGATCTCTGCAACGATCATGAGGCAGATCCCTTTTGATGAGGGCCTGATTGGTTATGGGCATGAGGATACCTTGTTTGGTCTTGATTTACTTAAAAATGGTATTAAGATCAGACACATAGAGAATCCTCTTATTCATGTTGGGCTGCAGGATGCCGATGATTTTCTGGCCAAAACCCGCGAAGGGACCCGGAACCTTCTGAAAGTTTACAAAATCACAGGCAGGGATCAGGCATTACCCGAAATGGTTAAGTTGCTTAAAACATGGCTGATCATAAAAAAGCTGGGGTTGTGCCGCCTGTCAGGATATATTCTTGGACGGATGGAACCCATGCTGCTAAGAAACCTCAAAGGGAAAAATCCCTCCATTTTCTTTCTTGATCTGTTCAAACTAGGGTGTATTTGCAGGCAAACCATAAGGTTTAAGAAGATATCCCAATAATTTT
>SLIL01000187.1 GCA_007135645.1 Bacteroidales bacterium | reverse complement strand
CTGGCACCCCTTATAGAAATCAATGAAGAATATTACACCTCCCTGTCTGTCAACTCGTTAAGATCAGTACTGGATCAAATCAGGGAAAACGCTATCAATGATTATGAAAGCTAATGATCAGCAAGAGGTAAAACAGTTCCTTACAGAAAAGGTGCTGCGCAATCCCAATGGCAAAAACGATACTGAAATTTCGGGTATCCTGTCAGTGATTGCCGGGGAACGTATTTCCAGACCCCTGATCTACGTGGGTACCACAACCTGTGCTGTGGCAGCAGGGGCAACCAAAACCTACAATGCCATAAAAAACTACCTGGAAGAAAGTCACATTGATGCTGATCTGATCATGGGTGGATGTATAGGCTTTTGCAAGGCCGAACCCATTGTTGACATTCAGCTTCCCGGAAAGGCAAGAATTGTCTTTCAAAACGTTTCGGCAGAAAGTGTTCCCGAATTTCTTGACGAGATACTCAATAACAGTTTGCCCGAAAATATGGTTTTGGGGCAATATAAAAGCGAAATTCATCAACTCTGGGAAGGGGTACCCTTTCTGGAAGATATCCCGTTTTTTGCTGGCCAGAAAAAGGTCCTTACAGAAAACTGTGGCGTAACAGACCCGGTATCTGTTTCACAATACATTGCAAAGGGTGGTTACCAGGCCTTTGCTCATACCATTACCAATTTTACCCCTGCTGAGGTATGCGATATTGTTGAAAAAAGCGGGTTGGCAGGCAGGGGTGGAGGGGCATTCATTGCAGGTACTAAATGGAAAATTACCCTTAATGCCGTTAGTGATCAGAAATATTTTGTTTGCAATGCTGTAGAAAGTGACCCCGGAAGTTATATGAACAGGGTGATCATGGAAAGTGATCCTCACAAGCTTATTGAAGCCCTGCTGATCGGATCTTATGCCATTGGTGCATCCAAAGCATTTATTTTTACCCGGGGAGAGTTTTCTTTGGCCATACAAAGGCTGAATGAGGCACTAAAGCAAGCCGAGGAATATGGCATAACCGGGCATAACATATTTGACTCTGGTGTAAATATCGATATTTCAGTTAAAGCCGGTGCACGGGCATTTGTTTGCGGTGAAGAAACGGCGCTCAATAACAGCATTGAGGGAAAAAGGGCTATGCCTGCTTTCAAGCCACCATTTCCGGCATTGAAAGGGTTGTGGAATAAACCTACCATTGTAAACAATCTTGAAACCCTGATCAATGTGCCACAGATCCTGAAAAACGGCCCTGATTGGTTTCAAACCATTGGAAATGAGATCAGCAAGGGAACAAAGCTTTTCAGTCTTAGCGGCAAAGTAAATAATTATGGCACCATTGAGGTTGAGATGGGCACATCTTTTAAAAGTATTGTGGAAGAAATTGGTGGGGGACTGCAACCCAATCATGCTTTTAAGGCCATCATACTGGGTATCAACAGTGGTAGCTATATAACTGAAAAAACGCTGAATACAAAAGTTGATTTTGAAGACCTGAAGAAAGCCGGCTCCCAGCTGGGCAGTGGTGCATGTGTGGTTGTTGGTCAAGACAGCTGCATGCTGGATATAGCAAGGTTTTTTACCAACTTTTTTAAAAATGAAAGTTGTGGCAAATGCATTCCCTGCCGCGAAGGTACAGCACTGATGCTGGAAATCATTGAGGCTGCCACACGTAAACCGCCAAAAGATAACTCGTTTCAAACGCTTGAACGGTTCAAGGGAATTATGCAGCTTAAAGGAATGGCTGAGGTAATGAAGGATACAAGCCTTTGTTCACTGGGAAAATCAGCACCCAACGCGATAATGAATACCCTGGCCAACTTTAAGTCAGAATTTGATGCCCATGTTTTTGAGCGCAAATGCCCGGCCGGCATCTGCAGAGAACTCAGAACCTACAGTATTGATGTGGATCTGTGCACCGGTTGCACTGCATGTTTTAAAAAGTGTCCTGTTGATGCAATCATCGGATCGGCACGACAGCCCCATTTTATCGTACAGGATAAGTGCATCGCCTGCAACGCATGCTTTGAAGCCTGTAAGTTTAATGCGGTTTTAATTGACTAATCCTTGTTAAACTATGAGCTTTTCAATTCAGGTTAATAATACAACCATAGAGGTTCAGGAAGGAGAGATACTTTTGTCTGCCCTGCGCAGAAACGGTATCAAGATCCCCACACTTTGCTATATGGCTGATTTTGCTCCTTCGGGTGCCTGCCGGTTGTGTGTGGTGGAAGTAAAGGGTAAGAGAGACCTTATTACCACTTGCACACACCCCGTTGAGCCCGGCATGGAAGTAGTTACAAATTCGGCAAGGGTTATCAAAGCACGCAAAGCCATCGTGGAGATGTTACTGGCCAATCATCCCGATGATTGCTTGTATTGCGAAAGAAACGGTAATTGTGAGCTGCAATGGCTTGCAGAAGAGATGCACGTGAAAGAGAAAAAATTCTTCAGCAAAAAGAATACTGATCAACGCGATCATTCCAGCCCAAGCGTTTACCGCGATCCGGCCAAATGCATCCTTTGCAACCGCTGCGTAAGGGTTTGTGAAGAGGTGCAACTGGTAACTGCCATCGAGTTTATTTCCAGGGGCAATAAAACAAGGGTAAATTCGGCCTTCAACAAAGGGTTGAATATTTCCAGCTGCATCAATTGCGGACAATGCATTATGGTTTGTCCTACCGGTGCCCTGGTAGATATTTCGCACATCGAGAAAGTACGCTCAGCGCTGGACCATCCCCAACGAAAACCCGTAGCAATGATCTCCCCGGCATTTGCCGCTTCTGTGGCCGAAGAGCTGGGGCTGAAAGCCACCGACAACCCTTTGGGGATCATTACTTCGGCACTCAAAAAAACCGGGTTTGCCAAAGTTTATGACATGGCACTGGCCAATGATATGAATGTAATACTGGAGGCCAGGCAATTAAAGGAAAGAGCTGATAAAGGAGCTGCATTACCTATGTTTTCCTCATGCTGTCCTGCATGGATCTCTTATGCCGAGGAGTTTATTCCCGATAATCTTTCCCACTTTTCCACGGTAAAATCGCACCATCAGATCATGGGAAACCTCATAAAATACCATCTGGAAAAAGAGATACCCGTTGAAGAAATCTATACTGTTAGCTTTATGCCCTGCGTGGCCAATAAATATGAAGCATCGAGGGAAGAAAACACCAGGAAAGGGATTTCAGAAACAGATGCCGTGATCTCCGTAAGAGAATTTCTGAGAATGATCCGCAGCTATGGCATCAACATCAAAAGGCTTGAGGCCGAAAAACCCGAGCAACCTTTTATAAACAATTCTGTAGCTGGACAACAAATGGCTTATTCTGGAGGAAAAGCCGAAGCTGTTGCATTGCAGCTTCACCTGATGGAAGCAGGAAAAGAAGGGGACAGTTTCAGGTTTACCCCCCCCAAAAATCCCGGCAGCAGAAAAGAAGTAAAAGTAAAGATCGGGAAAAAAGAGTATGGATTTGCATGGGTTAGTGGCATTGCCGAAGCTCAGAGATACATCGACAAGCTTAATCAGGAAGCCAGAACAGATATTCATTATGTTGAGGTTATGGCCTGCCCCGGTGGTTGTGCAGGAGGAGGAGGGCAACCAGTTGCGGGGTTTGCCAATTATGAAAAATCAAAAAACAGGAAAAAAGCATCGCAGGATATTGAGAAAAGTTGCAAGGTGAAAATTGCCGGTTTAAATACAGAACTGAGTAGGATCTTTTCTGGCACAACAGAAACTGATCAGGGCTATTATACAAGTTTCAGGCAAAGGGACGTTCTCAAATAAGAAGTAAATAAGTATCTCAAAAATCAAAACACGATCAATGGAAAACAGGGATAAAAACCAACTGGTTTACACTGTAAAAGACAGATGTAAGGTTTGTTACACCTGTGTTCGCGAATGCCCTGCCAAAGCCATCAGGATTGTTAACGGGCAGGCCGAGATCATTGCAGCCCGTTGTATCGCCTGTGGAAACTGTGTAAAAGTATGTAGTCGCCAGGCCAAAATGTTCTCCTTTTCCATTGACAGGGTAAAAAAGCTGATTCAGGGCCCCGATAAGGTAGCTGCCATCGTGGCACCCAGTATTGCTGCTGAATTCATTGACATATCTGATTATCAGATCCTGGTGGGAATGATTCGTGCCCTGGGGTTTGATTATGTAAATGAGGTTGCCTTTGGTGCCGAGCTGGTGGCAAACCAGTACAAGAAACTTTTACAGAACGACCAGAAACAGCCTTATATCTCTACCAGTTGCCCGGCTATTGTAACCTACGTGGAGAAACACCACCCACAGGTAGTAAAAGCCCTGGCACCCATTGTATCGCCCATGATCGCTACCGCCAGGGTATTGCACAAGATGCATGGCGACGAGCTGAAGATTGTTTTTATTGGCCCCTGTATAGCAAAAAAATGGGAGGCTTCACTCAACCAATTCAAAGGACTGGTGCACGAAGTGATCTCCTTTATGGAGTTGAGAAGAATGTTTGAGGATAAAAAACTGCAACATGATAAGATTAAGCCAAGCGAGTTTGATCCACCCCTGGCTGGCAAAGGGTCGGTATTTCCCATTAGCGGGGGGATGCTACAAACCGTAGACCTTGAGGAAGACTTTATCAGTGGTGAGATCGTGGTGGCAGAGGGACGACAGGATATTACCGAGGTATTGAAAGAATTTGAGGAAGGCTACCTGGAAGCCAAACTTTTTGACTTGCTTTGCTGCAACGGATGCCTCAACGGCCCAGGAATGAGCAACAGGAGCCAGTTTTTCTTCAAGCGAAAAAACATCAGCAACTTTGCTAAAAGACAGTTTGACAGGTTACAGCAAAATCAATGGGAAAATGATATTATTAATTATTCAGGCCTGAAGCTGGATCGCTACTTTATTGCCGATGATCAGCGGTTTCCCAACGATTACTCCAGTGAGGATGTTGAAAAAGTAAAACAAAAACTGGGAATTTATACTCCCGAAGACGAGCTCAATTGCACGGCATGCGGATACGATACCTGCCACGAACATGCCATAGCAATACTCAAAGGCATTGCCGAAACAGAAATGTGCCTGCCCTATACCATTGACAAACTGCATGAATACATCAAGGAACTGGATGTTTCCAGCAAAATGCTGGCTTCAACCCAGGATGCCCTCAAACAATCAGAGAAGCTTGCCTCAATGGGGCAGCTGGCAGCAGGCATTGCCCATGAGGTAAACAACCCGCTGGGGGTGGTGATCATGTATGCTCATTTGCTGCTCGATGAGGTGGAGCCCGATTCGCCCTACTACAGAGACCTTAAGCTTATCGTTGATCAGGCAGACCGGTGCAAGAAAATTGTGGGTGGATTGCTTAACTTTGCAAGAAAAAGCAAGGTAAACATGGAGGAGGTAAAAATCAGGAGCCTAATAAAAAACAGCCTTAAAGCTTTTGTGATGCCTCCTGAAATCGACTTCCAGATAGAAATAAACACCGAGGATGCTGTAATAGAGTGCGATCACGATCAGATGGTACAGGTATTTTCGAATCTTGTGAAAAATGCTGTAGACGCTATGCCCAATGGAGGCAAACTGGACATAATTGTAAACGAAAACGGGCAAAATGCATCTGAGGTTGTTTTCACTATAAAGGACACTGGAACAGGCATATCGCAGGATAATATGGAGCGCATGTTTGAACCCTTTTTTACCACAAAGGAAGATGGCAAAGGAACAGGATTGGGATTACCTATAATCTATGGTATTGTAAAAATGCACAAAGGAAATATCAAGGTTGAATCCAATGACAATCCGCAAAAAGGACCTACAGGAACAAGCTTTTTTGTTTCTCTGCCCCGTAACTCCCAAAAAGAAATAGCAGTTTGATCACAGATATAAAAATAATTTACCATGCTTAAAATAGAAAAGAAAAAGATCCTTCTGGTAGACGATGACCCGGATTATTTATTTCAACTCAGTCTGGCAATTCAGGATATGGGATTTGAGGTGATGACAGCATCAACACAAAAGGAAGCGGAAGATATTGTTGAAAAAGTAAGACCTGACCTTGCCATTCTGGATCTGATGATGGAAAACCAGGATACTGGCTTCATTCTTTGCCACATTATCAAGAATAAATACCCCGAAGTTCCGATCATTATTGCCTCAGCCGTAACTGCTGAAACAGGTCTTCTTTTTGATGTGGACTCAGAAGAAAACCGACAATGGATCAAGGCTGATATGTTTCTGGATAAAGGCATTCGTATGGATCAGCTTCACAAAGAGATCAATAAATTGCTCAAAATATAATACATGGGAAAACTGAACCTGCTGGTTGTAGATGATGAGCCCGGAATAAGAAGTGGTATAAAACGGATCCTGGAAAGTTTTTCAGTCAGCTATCCTTTTATGGATGAGGATTTTGATTTTGAAGTACTGGAGGCTGAAACGGGAGAAGAGGCCATTGAACTACTGGATAACTATATGTTTGATATTGTATTACTGGACAATAAACTTCCCGGGATACAAGGCATAGAAGTGCTGGAATACATTAAGCAGCAGGCTATTGATGTCATTGTTGTTATGATTACCTCCTATGCATCGCTTGATATGGCGGTAAAAGCTACCAAAAGTGGTGCTTACGACTTTGTCCCCAAACCATTTACCCCCAAAGAGCTCAGGAGCTGCCTGGAAAATATTGCCAAACAGCTTTTCCTCAGGAGGATGACCCAAAAGATGCAGCAGGAGGGTAAGCAAATCAGGTTTCAGTTTTTGTCTGTTTTATCGCACGAGCTGAAATCTCCTATCAATGCTGTTGAAGGCTACCTTAAATTAATGCAGGAAAAAAGAAACGGAGAGAATATAGTAGATTATACTGATATGATCAATCGATCGCTTACCAGAATTCAGGAAATGCGAAACCTGATCCTTGATCTGCTGGATTTCACGCGTATTGAGTCTGGGAAAAAAGCCCGAAATATTAAACCGCTCTACCTGTGCGAAATTGCGCGGGAATCCATTGATCTTGTGCAACCTATCAGCATTCAGAAAGATATAGATATACATCTGAATTGCAATGAGAAAATCAGCTATAAAGCCGACAAACAAGAGCTGGAGATCATCTTCAACAATCTGCTTTCCAATGCTGTAAAATACAACAAGCAGGGAGGTCGAATTGACGTGAATCTTTCAAAAGAAAAAGGTTTTGTAACAGTAAGTGTTGCTGATACTGGTATTGGAATGGAGCAAACTGATATTGAGAAACTGTTTGAAGACTTTGTAAGAATAAAAAGTGAGCAAACAAAACACATCAGTGGTACAGGGCTTGGGCTTTCCATTGTAAAGAAAATCGCAGACCTGTATGGTGCCAGCGTACAGGTTGAAAGTAAACCCGGCGAAGGGAGCAATTTCATCATCAGATTTCCAATCGAAAGGTAAGATTTTAAACGCAAATAACTAAAACTGAAAAACAATCCGCAAAATACCATGGATCCAAAAAAAGCCAGGGAGCTTCCCGGAAAAACAATTGAAAGGCTGAGCCAGTACAGGAGGATACTGCTCAACAGCCTCAATGATGGAAAAACCAATGTTTATTCCCATGAGCTTGCCCGAATGATGAACCTCACCTCTGTACAGGTGCGAAGAGACCTCATGCTGATCGGTTATTCAGGAAGCCAAAGCAAAGGGTATGTCATTAAAGATCTGGTGCAGCTTATAAGCACTATTATAGACAGCAAGAAACCTCAAAACGTTGCCATTGTAGGAATGGGTAACCTGGGAAGGGCCATTACCAGCTATTTTTCCGGCAAAAGAGACCGGCTCTCTATTGTTTTGGCATTTGACAATGACCCTCAGAAAACCAACAGGATCATTGCCGGTGTGAGATGTCATCACATCAACCAGATCAAAGAGATTTTGCCCGAAATGGATATCAAAATTGCTATTCTTACAGTTGCTCCTGAGGGAACCTATGAAGTGGCAAAACTGCTCATTGAGGCCGGCATAAAGGGAATCCTGAATTACACCTCTGTCCCCCTTACCGTTCCCGAAGATGTTTATCTGGAAGAGTATGATATCATCACCTCCCTGGAAAAACTGGCATTCTTTGTAAAACAGGATATAGAGGGAGCTTAATCGTTATAGAAAATTGAATTCGGGGTTTTAGTCCTATTGAATAAATTAGATAATAATTATGAAGGTTTTCAACAGTACACAGGAAGCAACCGGAAAAATCAACAAAGCAGTTGTCACAACAGGATCATTTGACGGCGTGCATATCGGTCACAAATCCATTATCGACAGACTAAAGCAACTGGCTGATGAGATAGGAGGGGAGTCTACCCTGGTAACATTCTTCCCGCATCCGCGCAAAGTGCTTTACCCGGAGCAGAAGGATCTGAAGCTAATCAATTCACAGGAAGAGAAAATTGAACTTCTCTCCAAAACCGGTCTTCACAACCTGGTAATAATTCCATTCTCTGTGGAGTTCTCCAAAACCACCTCCCATGATTTTATTACCCGTATACTTATCGAACAACTCAATGCCAAAACCATCATCGTAGGACAGAATCACCATTTCGGCCATAACCGCTCAGGCGATTTCTCATACCTGGACGATTTAAGCCGGAAACTGGGGTTTAAAGTAGAGGATATACCACTTAAAGACATTGAAAATGAAACGGTAAGCTCTACCAAAATACGAAAAGCACTTGCTGAAGGAAATATTATGCGGGCCAATGCATACCTGGATCATCAGTATATTATTACCGGTATTATGCAGAAAGCATCTGCTCTCAATGGCTCCTTGCAGGATACCTGGTATACCGTTGGAATAAGTGAGGAAGAAAAGCTGATCCCACCGCCGGGAGTTTATGCTACTGGGGTAAGACTCAACAATCATAATCTAAAGTCCATGAGCATCATTACAGAAGATGAAACCGGGCTCAGAAGCGTGCACAATACTTTAATTTATGATAAGAAAGACCTTTCAGACCAGAAAGCTACCGTTTATTTTTATAAAAAGGTGCGCGGGAAAGAGGTGTTTTTTGACCAGGTTATCGATAAAGAAGAGCTGGCCGATGCAAAAGAAGATGTAGAGGAGTTGCTGTACTGAAACAACGACCAATGAACGAATCAGAAAAAATAAGAATTGTTTTTCTGGGAACAGGTACCTCAACGGGTGTTCCGGTGGTTGCCTGTGATTGTGATGTGTGCACAAGTCCCGATCATCGCGACAGAAGGTTGCGAACTTCGGTAATGGTGCAGGTAAACGGGCACAACTTTATCATCGACTGCGGCCCTGACTTCAGATACCAGATGATCAGGGAAAAGGTGGAGGATATCTCAGCCATTATTTTTACTCATGGGCACAGAGACCATATTGCCGGACTGGACGATGTGAGGGCTTTTAACTATGTGCTCAACAAAACAGTGAATGTTTTTGCCAGTGAAGAGGTGATCAATTCAATTAAACGGGAATTTCCCTATATTTTTACTGAAAAACGTTTCTTTGGTGCACCACAGCTGGAGTTTCATATTATTGACAACAATAAATTCATGGTGGAAAACATAGAGTTTACACCCATTGAAGTGCTTCATCACAAATTAACGGTTTTCGGATTCCGGATCGGTAACTTTACTTATATCACAGATGCCAATTACATTTCAGATCAGGAAAAGGAAAAGATTAAAGGCTCAGAAATTCTGGTGATCAATGCACTCAGGAAATCCAAACATATAAGTCATTTTTCTCTGGAAGAAGCACTTGAGATTATCGGTGAAATAGCTCCGCGCAAAGCCTACATTACTCATTTAAGCCACTTTATAGGACTTCATGAAACCATTCAGCAGTCTCTGCCTTCAAATGTATTCCTGGCTTACGATGGGCTTACCGTTGAACTGGAACAGGAATTGTGTACTAAACAAACCCCGGGTTAATTGAGTAAAGCTACTGAAAACAGGGGTCCCAGTGATCAGTTATTCCCGATCTTTACCAGCCGCCATACCGGAAACTCAATTTCACTTTCTATGCTAAGCAAATAGGTTCCACCCTGCAAGTGCTGCACTATTAATTCTTCCTGTACATCACCCGTATAATTCACAGGTCTTCTCTTCACTATCTGCCCTGTGGTGTTTTTCAGAACAATGGTTACCTCTTTCTCACTGTTGTTGATAAATTCCACCAGTAGTCTGTCTAAAAAAGGATTGGGATATATTCTTGCAAACAGGGTTGTAAACTCCTGCTGCAATCCGTAATTGGTACCACCAAGGTTTGTGGCATAAGCTCTGAAATAGTATCTTGTTTCGGGGGTGAGGTTGGTCAGATGACTCTCAAATACACCGGTACCGGTTCCTGCCTCGGAGAATCCATCGGAATTATCAAGGGTGGGTAGTGGGTTTGTACTCCATACCAGTCCACGTGCTGTAACAGGCGAATTACCTCCGGAATATACATCGCCTCCTGCCAGGGCAGAGCTATGGGCAATAATAATGGGTTCGCGGGTGGTTACATTGGCCATAAATGCCTGTAGAGTTCTGAAAGTCCGTTGAACACCATATACAGTACCCGCTTCTGTAATGGCATAAGCAGCAACAAAATAATCTGTAGAAGGTGTGAGGTCTTCCATCAAGGTTGAGAACTCTCCGCCTCCGGGCCCTTCTTCCGACATACCGGAATTATTCTCAAGGGTAGGGTTGGGATAACTGCCCCAGACAAACCCTTTCTGTAAAACAGGAAAACCACCATCATAGATCACCTCGCCATCAACCCTTGCACTGATAAGACCAATGGAACTGGCCGGTGCTGTATAAATGGTTGCAAGCCCTGATACACGGTATGCTGCAATTACATGCTTGATCTGTTGCATGGTAAGCGCATTATTGGCATCATTAATATGCCCGGCAGCAACTCCCTGGTAGATAATATCCGGACTGGAAAAATAGGGTACCTCGGTAGAAGTAATTCCATTGGAGAAATAGCTTCCTGAGCTATAGCTCATAATGGAGTTATACTTAATACCATCTGTTCCTTCCCAACGGTATCCTGCAGAGTAATTGTTATCGGGCCAGTTGTCCCAGAAAGTGGGACCTGGCTGGAAATTCTGCAACTTGTGATGATGGCAGCCCATATTGTGTCCCATTTCATGAATATGGGTATACCCATCGGCAGCCTGCTGTATCCGGGTAATAGAGACACCCCTGGAAGGAGTTCCAAACCTGTTGGTCAGCAGCCATGCTATCCCGCCGGTATCACTGATCTGCATAAATACGGCCACAAGGTCGGCATGATGTTCATTGCGCAAGGATTGAACAGTAGCACTTGTTGTAAAGGTTCCAAGGTCATTTCCCGAATTACCACTTTCCTGGAAACTGAGCCTTTGTGAATGGGCAAGGGTCATGGTCATATAAATCTCGCTGTTGTCAAGAACCAGCTGCGCATTGGCCATTGCAGCGGCTACAACGTTATCAATACCTCCCCCTAAATCATCACCCCAGCTTTCGGCATTGGGCGTATATAAAACCATTACATCCACATTGGCAAAATCATCGGGTCCCAGATCACCATCTTTAAGAATTTGCTCCACTCTGATCTGTTCAGCTTTTTCCCGTTCTGTAAGCTCTGTAGGAATTAAGGGAGGGCTGCTTTCCAGAATATCCCGATCGCGTGAGTCCATCTCGATAACAAAATGCTCTAGCGTATAAGGATCGCTGATAATTTTGTAATAGAGATGCTTTGAAGGGATATATATGCTTCCCAGTGATCGTGATCCGGTAGTGACCAAAATCATATAACCATCCTGATCAGAAAGACCTGCCGTAAGGGTAACAGTTTTATTTACATTCTCATAGGCCCGGTTTATCCTGGCAGTGTAATTTACATCTTCAAAAATATTAAGGGTGATCTGATCTCCTTTCTGCATCATTTCTTTGGAGGTGAAAGAATCACTGATCTCCACCAGGGCATATCTTTTTACTGCTGAGCGTTGTTCAAAAAAATGCAGAGCGTCATCAACACTTCTTTTTTCAACCTGGTGATGCTGAAAAATAGATTTGTTCTCAAAATTGGCTGATGTTGTCAGAGGAATCAAAAAAATCCAGAGGATCAAGGATATGGGGATTATCCTTTGGGCTGATGTTAGCATTGTAGGGTAGTAAATTATTGAATAAAAAAACAGGCAACAAACCTATGAAAAAAAACCGAGGTTTACAAGTGCATTCAATAACACTGCATACATCATTTATCAGTCTTATTGTATTTAATTGAAATGCAACGCCACTCATAAACGGATAATTGCAATTCGTGAAAAAATTACGGTATATCCTGATTTATAAGATTGTGTAGCTTCATCTGATTTTGTTCAGATAGAGATTAAAGGATCACGGCCATTTCTGGTTCAAAATAAATCCTCAAAAAAATTGTTGCAAAGAAAAAAAGTATTATTTTTGCACTCGCAAACGCAACATGGCTCCGTAGCTCAACTGAATAGAGCATCTGACTACGGATCAGAAGGTTTCAGGTTTGAATCCTGACGGAGTCACTTAAAAATCAACCACTTACAGCTATCTTGTAAGTGGTTTTTTTTATTGACATACATTTCAGAATACACAAATCAAATTTCATCTTTTACCAATAATTGTTTCCTTCCGCAACCATCCCAACACCTGTCTGTTTTTATCTCCTATTTACCATTATTGTTTCTAGCAGGAAGAGTCTTTCTTGTCCTTCCAAAAAAAACTTCCCAAAGCCTCAAAACCCAATTCAATCTGCATAGCCAAAGCCCTCTCACCGGTTACGATCAACAACGAATAGATTTAACCGCGATAGAACCTGGTAGCTTCAGGCAACCTGCGGGTGGGCGGTCAATTATATTCTAAATGTTAGCTCTCGTTTTTTTCTATCATTTTCAGGAAATTCAAAGGAGTCATAACTGCAATTGAGGAATTCCTGTAATCTTTTATATTTCGTGTTATAATTACATCTAAATCTTTAATTGTTAGGGCGGAAGAATATTGAACAGAATCTTCATAATCTTTAAAATTATTCTTTAATGCCTGAATAATTTCCTTTTTTGTTGTCCCAACAATTTCTGTCATTTCAGTCAATGCCTCAATAACTTCGAGAGTTTTTTTATGTCCTGAAAATCTCCTGACTATATAATAAATGTTATTGATACTTACAGCAGACAGATACAATCTTACATTCCCTTGTTCATTCAGTTCAAATAGTTCACTTGCAGGATTTACGTGAGGTTCGCGGTCAGTAAAAAAGTCAATAACTACGTCTGAATCCACAAAAAGTTTATACTCCATATTTTTTTGAAAGTTCTTCGGTTAAAATTTGCTT
>SLIL01000460.1 GCA_007135645.1 Bacteroidales bacterium | reverse complement strand
AATCTTTTATACTTTAATAAAAATCTTTTTCTTGTAAAGGATATATCCTATCAGCCAGAAGAAAATGATATGAGTTATAGCAAACAGCAGTGATCCGTTGAGATTGCCGGCCAGGGGCACAAAAACATTCTGATACAACCAGCCATATCCCGACATTACATTCCCTTCGGCATCTTTTATCCTGATAAGCATCCACAATGCTTTTGCCCATATCCCCGAAAGTGCGTAAATGAATAACGGATTTAACCCGAACACGACAAAGAATGAAGACCATTTTTTATAGCCTTTAATGTCGATAATATAAATAAGGATGCCAAACAGAATTGCCGCCTGCCCGGAAGTATAGAGCACATAGGAACTGGTCCACAGAGGCTTGTTAATGGGCAGCACCAATCCCCAGAGCCAGCCCGCAAAAGTAAAGACAGCACCATACAGAATGAGTTTTAAGGGTACTTTTTCCCGTTGGGTTTCTTTGATCATGATCGCGGCAAAATATCCGGTGAGCACACTTACCACCGAAGGAATGGTTGAGAGCAGCCCCTCGGGGTCAAAGGGTATGGCTTCACCACCTTCTCTGAACCCCATATAAAGGTGCCGGTCACCCAGCACTGCGCTATCAAAGGCCCTCACAACATTGTCGGTAAGGCTGTAGGGGTCGTCTCCTCCCAGGAAATACAAAATGGCCCAGTATATAAACAGAAGGGAGGTACCGATTATTAGAATGTTTCTTCTTGAGAAAGCCAGTACAATTATGGCTGCAATACCATATGCCAGCGCAATTCGCTGCAATACACCCATAATGCGCAACTGGGAGAAATCCTGTGACCATTGCGGGAAAGAGTTGATAAACAGTCCGATAATAAAGATCATGAAGGTTCTTTCTCCAACCCTTCTAAGGGTGGCTTTGTTGAGAGAGTTCTCGTATTTGGCAAAGGAGAAAAACATGGAAACCCCCACTACAAATAGGAAAAACGGAAAAACAAGATCAGTAGGGGTGCAGCCGTGCCATTCGGCATGCAACAGGGGGGCATAAACATATTGCCAGCTTCCGGGTGTATTTACCAGGATCATAAACGCAATGGTCATTCCTCTCAGAACGTCCAGCGCCAGGTATCGTTGGGATTTTTGCATAGAACTGTTTTTATGTTTTGATTTATGGAGTTAAGGGGTAACCAAAAAATATTGCTTCCTGTAATATAGGACAACAATTCTATTGTTAAAGACTACATCCTCTCATCAAAAAATACCGGAACTGATTCCTGGTTGGATTTGCTCAGGGCAGTTACCATGTAATAGTAATACTCCTGGGAGGTTTTGCCCGTAAGTGGGATGCTAACCGAATTTTCGCCTGTCACCAGCATTAAATTTTCAGCATTTTCAATGGAAGCAGCAATGCCATGCCTGAATTTGTAAACTGCATATCCTTTATGATCCTCGCTTCTTTCCCATGTCAGATGGATGGATAAATCGCTTACCGTCATAACAGGATTTTCCGGTGGCTCCACAGTGTATTGTTTTACCCTGTTGTTGATGGGGGGCAATGCCGGGTACCTGTAGTGATTAGCCAGTAAACGTTCTTTTAGCCCAAAGGTATTGGCACGTAAAAACCGGGCACTGAAGTACATGCTGCCTTCAATATTGGGAATACCCCTTAGGATATCCAGCTGTCTGCCGATTTCTTCAGATGATCTCCACTCTTCATTGGGCGAATCGGCTCCTATCCGGTAGAGGCCATGGCCAATATACAGGGGGCAACCGTAAGTGTTGTCTGCCCACCACTGGGCAAGAATGGCATAATCGGCCAGTTCCATACCAATGTGCCAGTAAAGCTGGGGGGTAACATAGTCTATCCATCCCTTTTTCTGCCATTTCAGAATATCGGCATGCAGATCATCATAATTGGTAACTCCTGCCCGGGTATAGGATCCCCTGGGGTCTTTGTCATAATTGCGCCACACGCCAAAAGGAGAAATTCCAAACTCCACATGGGGTTTTATGGATTTGATGGTGTCTTGAAGCTGCTTTATGATCAGATCCACATTGTCGCGGCGCCATGCCTCTTTTTCATCAGAGCTGAAACCCCTGGGATGCTTTGCAAAAGCAGCACTGTCAGGGAATTCAAGTCCTGGCAGCGGATAGGGGTAAAAATAATCATCGAAATGGATCGCATCCATGTCATAACGGCGCACCAGGTCGGCTACAACCCTGGAAACATGATCCCTGGTTTCTGGAAGGCCGGGATTGAAATAGCTTAGCCTTCCATAATTGACAAACCATTCCGGGTGTTTTTTTATGGGGTGATTATCGGAGAGGGCATTGCGGGCGGTATCAATTTCGGCCCGGTAAGGGTTGAGCCACAGATGAATGTCTATTCCCCTTCTTCTGGATTCGTCAATGGCAAACTGCAGTGGATCGTAAAAGGGCTCAGGAGCCTGTCCCTGAGTCCCGGTAAGGTATTGTGTCCAGGGCTCAAGTTCAGAAGGGAAAAAGGCATCTGCAGCAGGTCTTATCTGAAAGATAATGGTGTTCATATTCCACTCTTTCACCAGGTCAAGCAATTCGATGAGTTCGCGTTGCTGGTCAAGGGTAGATAAGCCGCTTCGTGAGGGCCAGTCGATATTGGCAACAGTGGCTATCCACACGGCCCGCATTTCCCTTTTGGGAGCTGCTGTTGAGTTATCAGTAACAAACCATACGGCCAGGAGACAAATAATAAAGGAGAGTAAAAGTTTTCTGCCCATTGAATTTAAGAGTTAAAAGTGTTTTTACTGTTTTACAGAATGTGGCGCCAAATATAAGGAAATTTTTTATGGTCTGATGTTGCGAATACTTTTTAATCAACCCATACGGGGTTATAGCCGGATATTTTTCTTTTCTCAATAAATTGGAAAAACCAAAAAAAAATTTCATTTTTGCGCAGCCAATCAAAAAATATTAGTGTATGTCAAAAAATAACGATACCAACCAGGAGGAGATGAAAAACTCTCCTGCAGATTCCTCAGAAGATATTCAAACCCAATCTGCCAAAGGTTTTCTTGGATGGGTGGAACGAATGGGCAATAAATTACCTCACCCATTCTGGATGTTTGTCTGGATCTGCATTTTTATTGTAGTGATCAGTGGTATAACCAGTTATCTGGGTGTAAGTGCCATTGATCCCGGGAAAGGAGAAACCGTTACTGCCCGCAACCTGATCTCAGGCGACGGATTGCGATGGTTCCTTGAAAACGTGGTCACCAATTTTGCCCATTTTGCTCCCTTCGGGCTGGTGCTGGTGATGTTGATGGGGGTTTCCATTGCCGAACAAAGCGGTTTGCTTGCTGTTGCCCTGCGAAACATTGCTTTTGCAGTTCCCAAACAGATTGTAATGCCGGTGATCTTCATCATCGGAGCTTGTGGAAACATTGGATCGGATGCAGGAATTGTGATTGTGCCTCCTATTGCAGCGCTGATCTTTTCCAAGATGGGCTTGCATCCCATTGCCGGACTGGTGGCAGGCTATGCAGGTGCTACAGCCGGGTTTACGGCCAACTTCTTCATTGCAGGCACCGATGTGATGCTTGCGGGGATCAGCACCCAGGTGGCATCAGGGATTAATGGTGGTATCGAGGTAAGTGCTACGGCCAACTGGTATTTTATGATCGCTTCTACGTTTATGCTGGGTATTGGCGGTGCATTCATTGTAAGGAGATTTACCATTCCCCGCTGCAATGCTTTTGCCGGGGGTGGCATGATTGATGAAGCCGAGCTGGAACAAAACAAAGGCATGACCGATGATGAAAGAATAGGACTCAGACATGCCGGTATCTCTTTACTACTTTATGTTATTCTTATTGCCATACTGGTTGTTCCTGCGTGGGGGCCATTGCGCGATCCCGAAACCGGGGGTATTGTCCCTTCACCGTTCCTCAGGGGGCTTGTTCCCATTCTTTTCTTTTTCTTCGCCATTCCCGGTTATTACTATGGGAAGGCAACCGGCACCATTGTAAAGTCCAATGATATACTCAAGCACATGGAGTTTGGGATGAAAGGATTGTCGGGATATATTGTGCTTATGCTAATCGTTGCACAGTTTATTGAGCTGTTTAGCTGGTCAAATCTGGATAAGATCGTTTCTATCTATGGAGCTGAGTTTCTCCAGTCAACGGGGCTTACCGGTCCGGTTTTGTTTACCGTGTTTATGATCATCGTGGCTATTTTGAATATATTCCTGGGAAGTGGCTCTGCCAAATGGGCCATTTTTGCACCTATATTTGTCCCCATGCTGGCCCAGCTCAATTACAGCCCTGCTTTTGTGCAGCTCATGTACCGGGTTGGCGACTCCATTACCAATTGTGTCACTCCGCTTTACGTATATTTCCCATTGTTGCTGGGCTGGATACATAAATACGACAAACGGGTGGGTATCGGGACTGTAGTTTCCCTGCTTTTGCCCTATGCTGCAATTCTGTTTATAATGTGGGTGTTGCTGCTGTTCTTGTGGTATGGCCTGAACCTCCCCATCGGTGTTGGTGAGGGGATTTATCTCAACTGAAAATAATCCGGCTGGTAGGTTCTTATCGCCAGTAAGCTTTTCCCGCATTCAGGGAAGGCGATTGGTGTGGATAAACCTTTCGAAATAGATGGCATCGTATATTGCCTGATGCACCCTTGTTCTGACTTCCAGCTGTGAGATCTTGCGATTTGATGCATTGGGGTGTACCCTGTTGGAAAGAAATACATACACAAGATCCTCTTTTGGATCTACCCATGCATATGTGCCGGTAAAACCGCTGTGGCCATAACTTAACTGCGATGCACTCTCACATACTGGGCTGCTGTTGTCGGGCCTGATGGTGGGTTTGTCAAACCCAAGTGCACGACGGTTGCGGTTGCCTGCATACTGGGTGGAAGTAAACTCCCTGATGGTTTCCGGATTGATAAAATCAACACCTCCATAACTCCCTTCCTCCAGAAGCATCTGCATAAAAATTGCCAGGTCGGAAGCATTGGAAAACAACCCCGCATGGCCTGATACACCACCGAGCATTGCTGCTGCCGGGTCATGTACATGTCCCCGAAGCAACTGCCTGCGGAAAAGGGTGTCATTCTCTGTGGGCACTATCCGTGATGCCTCAAAACGCTTCAATGGATTGAATCCCATGGTTTGAAGACCCAAAGGTTTGAAGAACACCCTGTCGAGATAACTGTCAAAGGGTTCGTTGGTGACTTTTTCGATCATTTCTGCAAAGAGGATGAAACCCAGATCAGAGTATATGTATCTTCGTCTGCTCAGCAGGTCAGAATCACTGATCACCTGCAGAAGCGAATCTTTATAGGTTTTATGGATATAAAGATTTTTGGCTACCTGTATGGGGAACTCCTCCGACGGACTGGTTCTGTAAATGGTATCGTTGGGAACTCCGTCAATGAGGGTTGCAAGGAAAAACGGGATCCAGGAGCGAAAACGGGCCTGGTGTGCAAGGATCTCACGGATCACCAGATTTTTTTTATTGGAATCCTCCAGATGGGGAAGATAATAACTCAGAGGTTTGTCTATGTCAATCAGTCCCTCATCATAAAGCCTCATAATGGCTGCAGTGGTACCCACGATCTTTGTAATGGAGGCCAGATCATAAATATCAGAATTTTTGACCCTTCTTTTCTTATCATAAGTGTGATGTCCGAATGATCTGTTGTACACCATTACCCCGTCTTTAATCACAGCGATCTGGCATCCCGGAAATGCCTTTTCCTCTATGGCATGTGCTACAATGCTGTCTATTCGTTGAAGCATCATGGTGTTCAGGGTGGGTGGTCCGGTATCGCTGTATCTTACCCGCATGCGGCCCTGGGTCTGAATACCGGTGTAAATGGAAAACCAGGGCAAAACAGAAACAGGCAGGCGGCCTCTTGCTGGCAATGCCCCAAAGATCACCTGTGCAGAAGCCTCTTCGTAATCTCTGCCATCCTGGTAAGAAACCACAATAGATTTGGCATTGAGAAGATCTTCTCCAAAAGCTGACAGGCTGTATGGGTTTGCAAATACATTGAGTATAATATTGTTGTTTTTGGATAACTCATTTACCAGGTCAATGGTCTGCCGGTTGATGCCATAATTACGTCCGGGGAACATGCTGTTATTCTGAATGGAAACCACTACCAGGTTGTATTTGCTGAGATCGGCAATGAGGGCTCGCGCCTGCTGAGGGGTGTGATTTTTGGGCAAGCTGAACATTTTAACAGGAGCATAATTGGCCAGCATCGCCTGAAAGGGATTCTCAACAGATGATCCAATGGTCAGGGCGGCTATATTCAGGGTATCCAGGTGGGTGAGTGGTAAAAGGTCATCGTCATTTTGGATAATGGTGATGGCTTGTTCGGCAAGTCTTCTGTTGAGGTTATGTACCCTGTCGGCATTCAAATCGCTGATCAGATTATTGGTTGACAGAGGTCTGTAACGGTTTAAGCCAGCCACCTCTTTAAAGTAAAGCACCTTACGGCATTTCAGGTTGAGATATTCCTCATCAATTTCATTGTTTTCAATGGCCCTTTTTATGGCATTGATTGCACGGGGAACATCATCGGGCATGAGCAGAATATCGTTACCTGCCAGCAGGGCTGCAACTTCCAGTTCGCCGGGGCGGTGTGAGTCAGAAACACCCCTCATATTCAGAGCATCGGTAATGATCAGGCCGTTGAAACCCATATCTTCCTGCAACAATCCGGTTACGATCTCCCTGGAAAGACTGGAGGGGAGCCCTTTGGTTTGTTCCAGTGACGGTACATTCAGGTGGGCCACCATTACCGACAGCAAACCTTTGTCAATCAGATGCCGGAAAGGGAATAAATGGATGGAATCGAGTTTGGGATACGGATGGTTGATCAGAGGCAGAGCATGGTGAGAATCTACATCGGTATCCCCATGCCCGGGAAAGTGCTTTGCCGTAGCAATGATCCCGGCATCCTGCATGCCAAACATCATGGCCATACCCTTTCGGGTTACATTGTACCGGCATTCGCCAAAAGCTCTTGAATTGATAATAGGATTGTTGGGATTAGAATTTACATCCACTACCGGGGAGAAATTTATGTGAATCCCCATTCTCCTGCTCTGGCGACCCATTTCCAGGCCAAGCTCATAGATCAGGCGTTCGTTGGTAATGGCCCCCAGGGTTATCTGGCGCGGAAAGCTAATGGTGCTATCCAGCCGCATAGATAATCCCCATTCAGCATCCATGGCCACAAGCAGTGGTGTTTTTGCCTGCCGCTGCCACTGATTGGTAAGATTTAACTGGGATACCGGCCCACCCTTAAAAAAAACTACGCCTCCAATATTATAGGTTCGGATCAAACGCTCTATACGGTTGTAATAGGCCCTGTTTTGATTACTGCTTACTTCAATCATAAGTAGCTGGGCAATTTTTTCCTCCAGGGATAGGGTTTGAAAAACAGAATCTACCCAGGGGGTTGAATAGCCGGGAGGGGGATCAAGTGTGCGCGTTTGGTAAATATCAGAGAGCAGAAAAGTTTCTGCTGATGTTGAGCCCGGAAAAAATAATCCTGAAAAAAGGAGATATATTGTAAGCAGTCGTAAAATCCTCATCGTAAACAAAACACTTTAATGATCCGGTAATAACAAAAAACTATCCAATTGACCACGTCCACACCTACTACGTATAGTTTTACCTGTTTATTGCAGCAAGAGTTACAAAAATAACCATAAGAAAATCATAAAATACGGGTAAAAACACGGATTAAAATCGAAGAAATATCGTGTGCTAAATCGTGTTATTTACCTGTTTTTCATTACGTGCTGCTATCATGTCATAGAATTAGTTATATTTGCCGGGTAATTATAGTGGAACATCCCTAAAAAATATTTATAGAACACGAAACAATAACTCCATTTATCTATGAATCTTGTGGATGAATTTTCAAAAAACGGTATTATCTCACCGCCGGTATTCTACTCTCTGGAAGAGGCTTTGAAGAACCCTTCAAAAGTGGTTTACCTGGATCTCAGTGAGCAATCACTCCAGGACCTGCCTATGGAAGAGATTGAAAAATTTGTCAATTTACAAGACCTAATTCTTCATAAGAATAAAATAAACAGCATCCCAAAGCATATAAGCAACCTGAAGAATCTTAAGAAGCTGGTTATTTCTCAAAACAGGTTGATGGATTATCCCACCCATGTAAATAGTATTTTATCCCTTGAGCATCTTGACTTACGGGATAATAAGATTTCTGATATCCCGGAAAGTATAGAAAAACTGCAGAATCTTAAAGAACTTGACCTGGGATGGAATACACTGCGTTCAGTGCCTGCTTCCTTTGAGCATCTTCAACGCCTTCAGTTCCTCAACCTTCAGAATAATAAGATATGTCATTTGCCCGAAAACCTGGGCAGGGTCTTTTCACTTCGTGGACTAAATCTGGATTGGAACAAACTGTCCGATCTGCCGGACTCTGTTTCAGGTTTATCTCTTCTGCAAAAATTATCCCTTGCTGAAAACAACTTTGAGTTTGTTCCTTCCAGTATCTATGAGCTGCCTTCTTTATGGGAATTGAATTTAAGCTGGAACAAGATTAAAAAGCTGGAATCTGACCTGGGTAAATTGCCGGTATTGAATCATCTGGATGTGCATAACAACCTGATTTCAGATATCGGGGAAGGGTTTTGCCAGCTCACAGGCCTGAAAACATTGATTTTGCGAAGCAACAGGATCTCGGAGCTTCCTGAGTCGTTTTCGCTCCTGGAAAATCTTCAGTATCTTGATCTTTCTGAAAATGCTTTTATGGATTTTCCTGATGTGGTTTGTCAGATAAAAGGGTTAAGGCATTTGAATCTGCGATTTAACCATATTGTTGTTTTACCCGATTGCCTGGAGAAAATGGATCAGCTAAAAGAACTATATTTTGGCGCCAACAGATTGTTTACCCTTCCCACATGGGTATTCACCATGAAAAATCTTGCATACCTTGGCCTTACAGAAAACAATCTGAAAGATATTTTCATTGAAGAAACAGAGGGCTCTCCCCTGGAGGGGTTGTTCTTTGGCGGTAACCCCATCAATAAGCCGGTGTATGGCCTTAAAAAGTTTAAGAAACTCAAGCAACTTACCATCGCTTCAGGTACACGCAACCGGGATGAGATCATCAGGTCTTTACCGGGTATTGATGTGGAAATACATTGATGAATAAGTTGCACAGCATCAGTTCTATACCTTCAGTTCTTTCCAGTTTCCGGTTCTAAGGGCTATCCATGAAAACAATCCCATGAGCGAAAAATAGACGATCTCCACCATCCATACCACAGGAGCCGGTGCTTTCAGGTAAAAAGCAAGAAAAAGAGCTGTAAGTAAATAGAAAATGATGCTCAGTATTTCAATTTTAAGGGCCAGCATAGTTTTCCCGGTTCCCGAAAGACCATTAAATACAATCATTCCAAAGGTAAAAGCGATCAATGCCACACTGATCACCCGGAACAGGGGCAGGGAAGCCTGGATAACCGGCTCACTTCCGGTATAGAAAGCAATGATGGGCATGGGTGCAAAGATGATGATCTGCACCAGTACAATGTTGATCAGTAGGCCAATCCCCAGAACTTTGTAAATCAGTGGCATAACTTCCTCAATCCGCCCCCTTCCAATGGTGTTGCTCACCAGGGTATTCACAGCCATACTCAACCCCCAGGAAGGAATCATCAAAACCATGTAAACACTGCGGGTTACATTGGAGGCGGCAAGCTGAATTTCCCCGATATGCTCAATGATCAGGAAAAATACAAACCATGCTGAAAAAGAAAAGAAATACTGGAACATAACCGGTACAGCGAGCTTTAGCAGCGATGACAAAAGGATAAAGTCGGGTTTTTTAAAATGAAACAGCCGGTAGCGCTTATAATCTCCCCTCGTAAGCGACCAGGTGATATAGAATGCGAAGGTAAAAAGCTCGGCAATATTGGTAGCAATCGCGGCCCCTGCGATCCCCATTTCCGGAAATCCATAATGACCAAATATAAGCAGGTAATCGAGCACAATATTGATGGCTGCCATTACAAATGTGCTCATGGTGAGGACTTTGGTTTGCGTGTTGCCCACATAGAGCGCGTTGAATCCCAGGACCAGGAACCCAAACAATAGGCCGTATTTCCTGTAGCTGATAAAAATAAGGCTCTCCTCAAGGATGGCAGGGGAGGTGATAAAAACTTCAAGCAAAGGTGGCGCTGCAAAGCTTAGCAGCAGCATTAACAGCAAAGCCATCAGGGCAAGAAATAACTGGGTGTGGTCAAACACTTTCCCAATGGCACGATACCGGGCTTCGCCATTGCGTCGGCCAATCATGATCTGTGCCCCAATAGAAAACCCGGTGCCCAACATCACCATGCATAAATAGAATACTCCTCCTATGGCAGCTGCACCAAGGGTAATATCTGATACACGGCCCAGGAAGGCGGTATCGATCACCAGCATGATATTTTGTGCTACCTGGCCCACGATGATAGGCAGCGAAATTTTCCAGATGTCGCGTAGGTTATACAATGGTATTCTGTTGATTAATGATCCTGACGTTTATGGTTCAGTTCAACTCAATAACAAAAGCCTTTTTTTGCCGCGCGAAGATACAAAATGTTCTTTATAACCCCCATCGCAAACCAACCACAAAATGGCGGGGCAATCCGGGGTAGTAATACCGGGGTGGGTTGTTGCCAAAGGAGGGGGCATTGACCAGGATCATGGAACTGTAAGTGGCATCAAAAAGATTATTTACCCTTAAGTAGATATCCATTCGAACACGGTCGGCAATAACTGACTGATACCCTGCAGTGAGGTCAGTGACATGATAAGATTCTGAAAAACGGGTATTGGCATCGTTCATGGTCATGGAGCCCACCATCCGCTGTGCTGGCATAAGGTAGAATCCTTGTGGTGACCGGGCAAACAGGCGGGTGAAGAACATGTGGTCAGGAACTCCGGGAATGGTATTGCCTGAATAGTCATTGCCACGGTCAGTAAAATCAGTAAAGGTAAAATGGCTGAAGGTATAAGTTGACCTCAGTGACAGTTCTTCAAGCCAGGGGCCGGCAAGGTCATGCTGCCCAATGATCAGCCATTGCATTTCGGCTTCAAGGCCCAGGTGCAGTGATTGTCCGGCATTTCTTCCAATCCACTCATCTTCGGCAACCCTCTCGGCCACCAGCAGGTCTTCAACCACCATGCGATAAAGGCTCAGGTCGTAAAACAGTCGTTCCTGAAAAAGTTTACCCCGCAATCCCAACTCCAGATTCCAGCTTTTTTCCGGCCTGATATCAGGGTTAACAGTGCCTTCAGGAGTAAGGGTTTCATCCAGCGAGGGGGGTGCAAAGCCATGGCTCAGGCTCAGATAAACTGCATGCCTGGGAGCATAAAGGTAACCTGCCGCAATGCGTGGTGAAAGGATCCATCCGTAATCATAAACTCCCGAGAGGTTCTGTTGACCGGTATTGAAACGATCCTGGTAATCGCGCTGTGCAAAATTCAGGTTGACTCCTGCCGACAGGTTCCAGGGGCCGAAGTTGCCGTCGGCCTGGGTAAACAGATTATACGAGCTCACATCCTCCCGGTTATCAGAAAAGGGTACACCTTGTTCCCCTTCACCATCAATATTCTCATGGTTGCTGTGAAAATACCTGTCAAGAAACAGTTCACCTCCGGCAGATAGCTCCAGTCCGTCAAAGGCTGGCTGATAGATTGCCCTGAAACGGCTTCCTGCTGTATAGCGTTCTTCATAAAAAACATCAAACGGGCGCATCTCCTTTTCGTCGTGCCACAGTCCAAAGATGCTCAGTTCAGCAGCAATACGCTGCTCCCGATCGCTGGAAACATTGACACCGGCCAGTGCCCTACGAGCATCTTCATAGCCCCTGGTGCGAAACCAGTTGGCTGCAGCCGAGCGGGGACTATCTGCAAAAGTGATGCTGTCGATGGAGCTGGGGATGTGGGATTTAAGGTTGCTGAACGATACCAGTGCTGTCAGGTCCATGTCCCGGGGCAATGAAAATTGCAACACGGAAGTGATGGCATCGCGACGCAACTCATTATTCTGGCGGTAACCATCGCTCTGGGTATGGCTGTAAACCAGACTCATCGCCCTGTTTTGCTGTACAAGATCCAAAGTGGTGCTGTTGCGAAACAGTCCCCATTCGCCCACCGTAGAGGTGTTATTAATGCCTGTTTGCCTGGCCCGGGGTTGCCTGGCATTCAATACAATGGTTCCTCCAAGACCGGCGCCATAAACGCTGGGGGCAGGCCCTTTGATCACTTCCATGCTTTCAACCACCGAAGGGTCGATATCTTCAATGAATGTAAAGCCCGATGCATTGGTAAGAGGGATGTTGTTGAAGTAGGCCCTGATCTTCCCCGTGGCATAAGGCACCCGGGCGCCGGTACCGCGGATATTTACACGGCTGGTATTGGTGGCACCCTGCTGGGCATAAACCCCGGAAGTATATTGAAAAACCGGGAGAATATTCACCACAGGTCTTTCGCGCTCCAGTTCCAGCGCCCCCACAGAGCTCAGTGCCCCGGGGATCTGGATGATCTCCTGCCGGCGGTTAAATGCCGTTACGACCACCTCATCCAGTTCCCGCAACAGGGTATCACGGGCATCCATAATCGTATCAGTTCTTATTTGTGTAGTATCCTGAAATAAAGGGCTGTTTTCAGAAGCCTGAAATTTTTCCCTGGCAATGGAAGGAATCATTGCGGTGAAAAAGAATAGTATTGTGGTGCAGAAATAAATGTTTTTCATGCATCTCTAACAACAGGGCAGGGGGGATGGTTCATGAAAGGGAGGCATTCTTCATATTGCTTCCACCACATTTTAATGTTTCTCACCAACCTCCAATTCCGTATCTTTACAGCAAAAATAACAGACTATGGAAATTGTAATTCTTATTGCCGGAATGATCGCAGGGGGAGTGGTAGCCTGGTTTATGGCCCGTATGTCCTTGAAAATGAAAATGGTGGATCGCTCAAGGCTGGATGAAGCCATAAGTGCCCATACCGAAGAAAAGGCTGCATTTACAGCAGAGAATTCAAGGGTACAGGCCAGGTATGAAGCATCTTTGCAAACCGTTGAAGAGCTGAAAAACGAAGTAACCCGGTTGAAAGAGGAGCTCAGTACAAAAACATCTGAATTTAATGAATTGAACAGCATAAAGGCACAGCTGACTGCTGAAAACAAAGCATTGGATGAAAAGCTTCAGGTGCAGAAAAAAGAGATAGAAGAAATGGGCCGCAAGTTCAATACCGAGTTTGAAAATATCGCCAACCGTATTCTTGATGAAAAATCATCGCGTTTTACAACCCAGAACCAGGAAAACCTGAAAAATATCCTCAAACCACTGGGTGAAAATATTGAGAATTTTCGTAAGAAGGTGGAAGAGGTCTATTCCATTGAGGCCAAGGAGCGATTTTCGCTGGGCAAAGAGCTTGAAAGGCTTGTTGAGCTCAACCAGCGGGTAAGTGAGGAGGCCAACAACCTCACCAGGGCGCTCAAAGGAAGTGCCAAAATCCAGGGCGACTGGGGAGAAATGGTGCTTAAGAATATCCTTGAGCAATCGGGCCTGGAAGAAGGCAGGGAATATTTTGTTCAGGAGTACCTTAAGGATGAGGATGGAAATAAGATCCGCAATGAACAGGGGCAGCGCATGAGGCCCGATGTTATTATCCAGTACCCCGACAACCGTAAAGTGATAGTTGATTCAAAAGTATCCCTGGTAGCATATACCCGGTATACGGAAGCTGCCGATGAGACAGAACAAAAGAAGGCACTTCGAGAGCACATCGACTCACTCAAAAAGCATGTAGACAGCCTGAGCAATGCCAGCTATCATGAGTATGGTGAAACACTTGACTTTGTGATGATGTTTGTGCCGGTGGAGCCTGCCTATCTGCTGGCACTTAAAGAAGATTCCAATTTGTGGGGTTACGCCTACCGGAAAAAGATCCTGCTCATATCACCCACCAACCTGATTGCAGCACTTAAACTTATTGAAGACCTCTGGAAAAGGGAGCATCAGCACCAGAACACCCAGGCCATTGCCGACAGGGGCTCGCAATTGTATGACAAGTTTGTAAGTTTTGTTGAAAACCTGGAAAATCTGGGCAAACATCTGGATAAAGCCCAGGGCAGTTACAATGATGCGTTTGGTCAGCTTAAATCAGGCCGGGGCAACCTTATCGGACAGGCAGAAAAGCTAAGGCAGCTGGGGGTAAAGACGCGTAAGAATTTGCCACCCAGTTTGCTGGAAATCTCTGATGAAGAAGAGTGAGGATCGTATGGGTGAATTTAGCACCATTAATAGTTCTCTATCCATTCAATGGCCGCCTCTTTGGTGGAGAAAACCTTTATATCGAAACCAAACCCAAATTTAAGTTTATACTCAATGTATATTGCAAATGCAGTATTCAGGGTTGAGACCGCGATGATTGCAATTCTCTTATCAATCAAAACATCTGAAAATTGCGCAAAGAAACTCTCTATGCCATGGCATTCGTCCAGTGAAAAAGCAAATTCTGCCTCCCGGCAGTCAAAAAGCAAATGCGTATCAATATCATTGAATTTTTCATGTGCAATTACTTTTTGCCAGTCACCAGCAATATCCTTTAACTCAATTGGGCCTTTATAGCCACAACTTATGATGCTTTTGCCATTTTCAACATTACAAATTGATACATCCATTTTTTCCCTTTTAGTGAATATAAGACAGGAATTAATGGTACCAATACCAAATAACATACCATATCCTATCTATAATCATTTATTGATTATGAATCCATTTCTACTCGAAGTCCATTTCCGTAGTGCAATAGTAATGCAAATGATTTGTTTTTCCAAGAAAAAACTAAGGGATCCTTGTAATGGGCAGAAAAAAAGAGTTTACTTTTCGTAAATAGCCTGTGCTAAGCTTGTCGAAGTAACTGTTTTGAAGACAAGCCCAACACCACAATTGGTGTTTTCTTGCAGGCACTTATTAATCAAATTGTCTGATAATATAAACCAGGTAATCCCCCAGGTACTGAAAACCCAGTTGTTTGTAAAGCTCAATGGCGGCAATATTGGATTTGTGAACTTCCAGCTTGATTTGTGTGCCATGGTTGCGGGCAAATTCAATGGATCGCATAGCCAGCAGCCTTCCAATCCCTTTTCGCTGGTATTGGGGTAACACACCAAAATGATGAAGATGAAGCCTGCGGCCATCATAAGTCATCCACGAAGTGGCTATTAACTTTTTTTGATCATCCTCGACTACGAGAAGTTTACCACCCAGAGCAAGACTTCTTTCAATGGTAGCTTTATCGTCGCCCCTGATAGCGCCACCCAGGCTGGTTAAATCCCACAGATCTTCAATAGCCGGATAATCTTCGGGTTGATAGTCTCGTATGGTGATGTTTTCCATAAGTAAAGGTCTGGTCAACAATAAAGCTATTGGCCATAACTAATGGCAGCTCCTATGGCAGTACAATACCGGGCATATTTTGGGGTATGAAATTTTACTTTATAGAGTTTGGAAAGCTCCCCGAAGGTTTTTTGGGCCTGTGCAACTTTTACCAGGTTACCGGTCATCACGATATTCTGGTCTTTTTCCACTTTGGCCGCCAGCACCGCCATCATGCCAATGGTTTGAAATACCATGTTCAGAATAGCTCGCAACAGGTCGTTTTTGCCCGCTTTGTCGCTCATTTTTCCAAAATTGGAAGCAGTAAGCGTAGGGGGAAGGTTGCCAATATCGCCCTGGGTAATATCTCCGATGCTTAAATCTACCAGCGAAAGATCCCCTTCTTCGGCAAGACTTACAATATTGTCAAAGTCAGAAAGGTTGAGCATGGCTTTGGACAATCCCAATATGGTTCCGCCACCCACTCCGGTACCTCCAATGTGCGAGATGCATTTGCCATGGGCTTTTACAATGGCAGTACCCGTACCCATACTTACGATCACCGCTTTCTCCAACCCGGTAAGGTAAAGCCCGCCGTGGCCCAGGGCGATAAACTCTTCCACTTTTTCCACAGCAATCCCCAGTATCTCTTTTTGAATAAAAGTGGCCCCGGCACCTGTCATCCTGATAAGCCTGATCTCGCGGATAGACAAATTGTTGCTATTGAGAAATTTGCCCAATGCCCCTGCTGCCGATGCCACCGGGTCATTGGCTTCAACAGAGAGCGGTTCCAGCAGTTTTTTACCACTGAAACCCACAATCTTGGTGGTGCTCCCACCTATGTCAATTCCTATTATCATGGTTCAAATGTAAGGATTTTTTTTATTGAGGAATAACTGCAAAGTCCTTTTTTAAAACAAGTGCTTGATGAAAATCCTTTGTCAGTATACTTTTTTGTTTTACCTTGGCTGTGATAAGAAATAGTATACTTTAACCCCGAAAAAAATTATGAGAACTCCTGAACAACAAGTCCAGTATTATTCGGATATGATAAGGAAAAATATCAAAAAAGTCCTTATTGTTTTGTTTGGTCTTATCGTTTTGTTTACTTCGGTAAAAACGGTAGGCCCTGAAGAGGAGGGCGTGGTGGTACAGTTGGGAAAATACAACCGTACCTTGCTGCCCGGCCTCAATTTTATTTTACCCCTTGGTATTGAAAGAATGTACAAAATACCGGTGCAAAGGCAACTGAAGCAGGAATTTGGTTTCCGTACAGTACAAGCCGATACCCGCACCCGTTATGCTACGGGCAGTTTCGCTGACGAATCGCTCATGCTTACCGGCGACCTTAACCTGGCTGATGTGGAGTGGGTAGTACAATACCGTATTACCGATTCTTACAAATTCCTTTTCAGGGTGCGCGATGCCGAAGATGCCCTCAGGGATATGTCGGAAGCTGCTATGCGAAAAATTGTTGGAGACCGCACGGTAAATGAAGTACTTACAGTGGGCCGCCAGGAGGTGGCATCAACGGTGGAAGTTTTGCTTCAGTCCATGTGCGATGAATACGAAAACGGCATCAGGATCGACCAGGTGGTACTTCAGGATGTGAACCCACCAGAACCGGTAAAACCCTCCTTTAATGCAGTAAACCAGGCCCAGCAGGAGCGCGAAACACTGATCAACCAAGCCCAGTCTGAGTATAACAGGGTAATCCCAAGGGCCAGGGGTGAAGCCATTGAAACCATTGAGTTGGCCAACGCTTATGCTTTGAACAGAGTGAACCGTGCAAAGGGTGAGGCAGAAAGGTTCAATGCCCTTTATACAGAGTATGTAAGAGCCCCTGATGTAACCCGTAAAAGAATATACCTGGAAACCATGGAACGTATTATTCCAAAGCTGGGCAACAAGATTATCGTTGACGAGAAGGGGACCAACGTGTTGCCTCTGCTCAACATAGACAAACAAAGACTTCAGAATCCGTAAATCATATAAAAAAGTAATTATGAAGCCTAAAAATATAATTTTACTCATATTAATTGGCGTATTTGCCATTGTTGGGTTTAGTAGCATATTTATCCTTGATGAAACCCAGCAGGCCATTGTAACTCAGTTTGGCCGGCCTGTGGGTGGCCCCCGCACTGAACCCGGCCTGAATTTTAAAGCACCATTTATCCACAAAGTGCAATATTTTGACAAAAGGTATCTGAAGTGGGACGGTGATCCCAACCAGGTGCCCACCCAAGACAAAAAATTTATTTTTGTTGATACCTATGCCCGATGGGAAATTGTTGATCCCCTGCAGTTTTTTATTCGCCTCAGGGATGAACGTTCAGGCCAGTCAAGGCTGGATGATATTCTTGACGGAGAAACCCGTAATGCCGTGGCCAGTCACGAACTGTTGGATCTTGTAAGGTCTTCAAATCGCGAACCTGAAGTATATGAAGAGTATTTGCAGGATATTGAAGAGCTTGAAGAAATTACCGTGGGACGTGAACACATAGAAAAGATTATCCTGGAACGCGCCAATGAGCGTACTTCCGACTTGGGTATCAGGGTACTTGACTTCCGGTTTAAAAGGATGAATTATGTGGATGAAGTAAGGCGTAATGTGTATGACCGGATGATCAGTGAGCGCAACCGGATAGCCGATCAGTTCAGATCGGAAGGCCAGGGCGAAGCCCGCCGGATTGAAGGAGACAAAGAACGTGATCTGGCTCAGATCAGCTCAGAAGCCTTCAGAGAGGCTGAAATAATCAGAGGTAAAGCCGACGCAGAAGCTACCTCATTATACTCTGCAGCATACAATCGCACAGCCATGTCCAGAGACCTTTATACCTTTCTACGCTCTATGGAGGCCCTGGAGAAATCCTTTGATAAAGAAACCAGTATTATCCTTACAACCGACAGCGAACTTTACAGGTTCCTCAAAGGATCAAGGTAAAATTCGTACAGGCTTAAGTTAATGGGAATCAGATTCCTGTTTCTATCTGTATCATGAAATTCCAGAAATCCCGGCTACCGGCAGCAAATGCCGGGCCGGGATTTTGGTTGTATGATACATTGAACTGCAGCTTGTTGCGGTGTTCCTGGAAATATTTTGAAAGCCCCAGGGTAAAGATCTCCTGTCTGTTCTCAAACCACTTAATGGTATTATCAGGCCTGATATAGGTGTATCGGCCAGCAATTTCGTAGTTAGAAGGGAAAATATAGCTCAGCTGCCCGTTAAATCCCCAGCCGGTATAGGAATAAAGATTGTTATCATCTACCACAAATATTTGCTGTTGTTCAACAACGCGTGAAGCATATTCAAGAGACAGGGCCCATCCATTGTATTTGGCCATTATATCGGCAAAAAAAGAAAGGATATCCTGACTACCGGGGATGGACTGTCCCCGCTGGCCGGCAACACGTGTTGCCTTGTGATTAAATGAGCCTCCTGCAGCTAAAGAAAACTTTGGAGTAGGTTCGCGCATCAGGTCTCCTTCAAAAAAATCGCCCGAGGAAAGAAATTTTCCAAGGGGCAATAGCTCCAGCCTTCCGGTATAGCTTAATCCGTTATCAGTATGTGCGATGTTTCTTCCTTCTCCACTGCTCACAGCGGTTTTAATATTGTAATCGATGCCCGCCAGTCGATTGCTATAGTAAGCCATGAGGCCAAAATCGCGGTCTATGTTGAAAATGGCATTTACAGCCGACCGGTCAGAGAATTGCAATGAACCACTGGAGACTACACGCTGTCGGTTTCCAGGCAGTTTACCTTGCCCAAAACCGATATAAAAGTGATCGTTGAATGTGTAAAAAACCATAGCGTCACGCACAATACCAGGAAAACCACTGTTGTCCCAATCCTGATCGCCCCTGGTAAATGATAATTGCAGGTAATAGGTGAAATTATTTTCACCCATGAACCCATCAAACCGCAGCCTGAGCCTTCTTACCTGGGCTTCAAAGTTAGCCGGATTCATATCCTGACCACTAACGGTGTTCATCCCTACCCGGTTTTGCATCCGGAAGCGCAGGTTTACCCCATAAAGGCTGTCGGGATTTAAAAACCCTATTCCTTCATCAAAATTAATCACTGCCCGATCATCCAGCTCTGTTTGGGCATTGCTTTGGTTACTAAAGAAAAGTAAAAGAGTGATAATTACAATTGGAAGTTTTGAGATGTAAGAGAAGGTTTTCATAGAGATTTAGTGGAACTAACGGGTTAGAAATTGGTTACTGTGCATTATTAATTTTTGAACCAAAGGAATCATTCAGATTGTTCTGAATTGTTGTTTTGCTCATTTTCCTGTAAAATTATTTGGTGAGTTTCATCCCTTTTCACCAGAACATCGGCAATGTGCATTACTTTTAACGGAAGGTTGTTACGGTCAATATACCCCTGAATATGCATCAGGCAGGATGCTTCTGTACTGATAATATATTCTGCTTCTGTCTTCAGGGCATTTTCAACCTTTTGCTCTGCCATGGCTGTTGCAATGGCTTCGTGTTTCACAGAAAAGGTTCCGCCAAATCCGCAGCATACATCGGTATGGTCCATTTCAATAATTTCCAGCCCCTTTACCTTTGCAAGCAACTTGCGCGGTTCGTCTTTCAGCCCATATTCGCGCAGGGCAGCACAGGAGTCATGGATAGTGGCCCTGGCATGAAACACAGCGCCAAAATCTTCTTTTTTAAGATAATTGACCAGAAAGTCGGTGAGTTCATAGATCTTCTTTCCCAGTTGCCGGTTGTGGTTGTGCATGGTGGAGTTGTCAAACATTCCCGGGTAGTAATTGCGTACCATCCCGATACATGATGCCGAAGGGCCCACCACCAGCGGATAATCCATAAAGTCCCGGATGAATTTCTCTGCCACGCACCGTGCTTCTTCCCAGTATCCGCCATTAAACGCCATCTGGCCACAGCATGTTTGTGAAGGATTGTATTTTGGGGTTATGCCGGCCTGTTCCAGTAATTTCACCATGTTCATGCCTGTTTGCGGATAAACCTGATCAATAAAACATGGGATAAAAATGCCTGCTTCCATGAATTTCCGGGTTAATGGTTATTTAAGAATAAAAGCCCCTTTGTCTTAAAGCTTCAAAAAGTACAATTCCTGTGGCAACGGATACATTTAACGAACCGGTTTTGCCCTTTTGAGGTATGGCTGCCTTTTCGGAGGCCATTTTAAGCAAAAGGGGTGTTATCCCCTTATCTTCAGACCCCATGAGAATAGCAACAGGTCCTGTAAGGTCAGCATCGTATATCGTGGTTCCTGATTTTTCGGTGCAAGCAACCACCTTAATACCACTCTGACTTAAAAATGTAATGCTCTCCAACAGATCCTTTTCCTTGCACACGGGTATGCGGGCCAGGGCACCTGCCGAAGTTTTTATGGCATCAGCATTTACGGGTGCACTGGACTTTTCTCCAATAACAATGGCATGAGCACCGGCCACTTCGGCTGAACGGGCAATGGCTCCCAGGTTGCGCACATCAGTGATGCGGTCAAGGATCACCAGCAACGGGGTTTCTCCCTGGTCGTAAATGGAAGGAAGAACCTGTTCAAGGGTGTGATATTCAATGACAGCCACCTGTGCAATCACTCCCTGGTGGTTCTTCCGGGTAATGCGATTGAGCTTTTCCTGGGGCACCATCTGGTAATTTATCCCTTCATCCCTGATCAGCTTAAACAACTCCTGAAAAGTGCCTCCTGTAAGTCCTTTCTGAATAAATACTCTTTCAGGTTTTTTTCCTTCCCTTAGGGCTTCCATCAGGGGTCTGATTCCAAATATGTAATTTTCCAAAGCAATGATTTTTTGATGGTATGTTATCTTCTCCAGCGACTGACAGCCTGGTTCCAGCTGCTACGGTACTGGCTTTTTCTTTCAAGAATTAACTCAAATTCAGTATAAAAAGGTTGTATTCTTATGAAATTGAATTCGAGATAGGGTGTGTTCATGGTTTCACGGTAGTGCCAGGTTTCGCCCTGATCGTTGCGGTAGACCATTTGCGGTGGCCCGTAAATAATGTAAATCATCCCCCGGTCTGTTTGCCAGCCAGGCACAAATGTGGTAAAAAGAACGTTTGCCTCTGCTACCCGGTTAAGGTATCTGTTCATGAGCGCAGCTCCACGGTCAGGATTTCCGGTTGAGCGGGTCCAGAACCGCTCGGCGGCAAGTTCGGCATCTCCCAATGCAAACAAAGACTCAAATTCGCTCAGGGAAGTGATATAGCGCAAAGGATAAAGCAATTGATTGTTGGCAGGTATGCTGGGGAATGTTTCCCAGAAACTGGCAACATGGAATCCATCAGAAACGGACCCTGCTTTGGAGATCCTGTAAACTCCGTGATAAGGCAGGGAAAGGGTGCCGGATCCATTGGTCAGTGCAATGTCAAGCCGGGTATCTGTTCGGGCTGGAATATTTTCTGGCTGTGATCCTTCGGCAATTACGTAAGGGGCCAGGGGAAAGTTGTTGCTGAGCTGGTAATGGAATGCTTCCAGCAAAAAATCCCTTCCTGTGGTATGCTCAAGGGTTATTTCCTCATTTAATGGCAGGGCATTGTGAGGAAGAGGAACTGTCTGATCATTTCTTTCAGCGGTAAAGCGGAAAAAATCCCTGCTGAAAAGGGTTGACTTATCCGTGTTGATCAGCGATTTGTGGGCCAATCTTCGGTTGAGATCTGTGAAGGAAACGTGAACTATATACTGTTTACCCATAGCCAGGGGAAAGGTAACATCCCTTTTTACGATTCTCTCTTCATCCAGATAAAGTGTGTCCATCAACTGAATTTCATTCCTGAATACCTGGCCTCTTCTCCCATAAGATTCATGAACTGACAGAGAAACTTCAAACCGGGCCAGGAAATATTCTTCTCTGGCATCGCGCACATAAAGCAGCTGATTTGAAGGGATGCGGATGCTTAATTTGCTCAATGCTTCATCGGTATGTGTGATCTGGTAGGAGGGGGTAAGCCTGTTGGTTTCAGGATGGTATTGATGGGCCAGGTTAATAACAGATATATTGGTTATTGTGCTGCAACCTGCAAGCACTAAGCCAAGTAAAAGGATACCCAGGACAGGTCTCATGGAAGTTCAGTTTAAAAAGTTGAATATCCTGCAAAACCCTTATCTTTTGCCCCTCAGGCAATCAAAAATCCTTTTCAGGGAGCGGGAAATTCAACAAAACAGGTTTTAATGTGCAAAGATAAAGATAATGTTAAGCCGAAAACAAAATCAATATCAACACAAAGCCGTGGTACCTGTATTTTTAACGTGCACTTTTCATGAAAAATGCGTAATTACCGCAATAAAACATTTTATACTTTTGAAAAAACAATTTACAACATGGATAGAGACGAAGTATTGGAAGCCATTGCAGTGGCTAAAGAGCAAAAATTAAAAAAATTAAGCTTATCAAACCGGGGTATTACAGAATTACCTCCCGAAATAGGTAAGTTAAATCTTGTTCAGAAACTCGATCTTTCTTACAACAGCATAAGCAGTCTCCCGGCAGAGTTTTGTCATCTGACCAATTTAAGATCGCTTTATCTTAATCACAATCAACTGCAGGACCTTCCGGCAGGCTTTGGCAATCTGATCCATATCAGCAACCTTGATCTGAGCAACAACAAGATCGGTTCCCTGCCCGAATCTGTCGGGGAAATGAATAACCTGGTGCATCTTGATCTTAGTTATAATCAGCTGAAAAAGCTTCCCCTGAATTTTGTAAACCTTACCGGGCTTAAAAAACTGTACCTTGAAAATAACCCCAGCGAATTCCCCCCGGAAAAGGTTATAAAGAGAGGGCTTTATGCCACCATGCATTTCCTTTTTGGTGAGATCAGGAAAAAAGAATCTGCCAAAGTTATTATGCAGGTTTATAACATGCCCAGGGACCTTATCACACCCTTTACTGAATATATTGAGTGCTTTAATGACCTTGTTTCTTCGGCCAGGGATCACGATGTGAACTTTGATGTCAAATTTATTAAGCAGGACTTTTCTGCTGCAGGTGATATTGATGCAGAAATGGAAAAGTATCTGCTTGATTTCATGAGTTTTATCAAAACCAATATCGGGCAGAAATCTTTTGCTGAATACAAAAAAGACGGCAAAGCTATGCTCGAACTGCAACTGGTGGAGCTGCGCGAGCAGTTGTCAACCGTGAGCAGATCATTGAGCGATAAGATGGACGAGATGCGAAGCCTGCAGGATAGAATTTCTCACCTGGCAAATCTTATTGAGAAAAAGTAATCCCGTTTTCAAAAACTGGAAATATACCCCACATGGACCTTAGCATTGCGCAGCAGTGCAGGGCTTTCCTTCAATGCCCCAAGGGCCAGGTTAATGGAGAAGATCCCTGCCTGCGTCTGCAGGTTTAGCCCCGTACCCACACCAACAGGAAAATCGTTGTAATAGTTTCCGGATGTTTTTTGTTCAAGCCAGCCGCCATTGGCAAAGAAACTGAAGAAACTGTTTTCAGCAGTAAAAAACCTGAAATCAACATATCCCAGTGCATAGGAAGATGCAATTAAAGACAATTCATCAAAACCTCTCAGCGTTTTAAACCCACCTAACCGGTACATCATATTCACAGGAAGGTCTTTGCCGGAAAGGTATGCCCCACGCACAGAAACAGAAAAAGTGCTCCTGGTGCCGGTTTGCCACCGCTGTTTGAGCCTTGTTTCCAGATTGAACTGCGATTGTCGTTTTTCAACCCCCTGGTAAAGCTCATCGGGTAGGTTGCTGTTCCTGCGTATCTCACGTGTACCGGCTGATGTCGAAATCCATACCTGAGATCCGGGTGATAATAGCTGGCGGGTAAAACCCCGTGTGGCAAATCTGTATTCCAGTCCGTAGAGATCGCTCCTGAAATCAAGAATGGAAGGAAGCACGGCATTGGCTGGTATTGCAGGGGTGCTTATGAGATTGTTTTGGGTGTAGTGCCAGAACACCCCGGCACGCGATCGGGGCGAAATACGAAACAGGATGCCAGGCTTAAACTGCACCTGCAGCCAGCTGGTGTCCTGCTTATGCAGTGAAAATGATACCTCTGTTTCAAGGGGAAGCCTTAATGGATAAGGCATTCCTCCACTCAGGTTCAACAGCTGTGTTCCTGAGCCGGGCCCCTGCCAGGCCAGATCAAGATGTTCGCCCAAAGCAAATGCATTGGATAAATAGAGATTCAGAATTCCGGTAAGGCGAACAGGATTGTTAACATCACCTCCTCCCGCAAGTCCGGCAAGTCCGTCAAAACGGTTGGAAGGCCGGTTGCGCAATGGCAGGGCAACCTTAGCTTTTCCGGGAGAAAAAGAAATGGCCACCGGTGCGGTGAGATCTACGAAATCCAGATCGCTGAGTTTATCTCCTGCATCATTTACCAGTTTTTCGTTGAATAAATTCCCTGGTCTTATTTCCAGATAGTTTTCAAGGAAAAAGCTACTCAGCCGGGCGTCACCGGTTATGGAAAGGGTATCAAAAACAATAACTTCACCAGGATCTGCCTCAAGGTTTACATGAATGATGTTTTTCCTGAATTGAATATCCTGCTTTTCAATGCGCGCAAAGGGATACCCATGAATACTGTATTGGGTAAGCAAGGATTCAAGGAATAAATTGAATTCCCCGAAGCGGAGGGGTTGCGACAGTGTGATTTTATCCATGCCCATATGGGGCAAACCTGCTCCCTTAAAGCGAATATCCCCGATATGGTAGTAAAATCTCTGGTGGGTGCTGATGTGTGCAATCCAATGATCTCCGGAATCTGTTATGCTGTCCGTTTGTGCCTTAAGAAAGCCATCTGTAAAAAGTAATTCAAGTTGCTTTGCGGCCAGGTTTTCTGCAATTTCAAGGGTTGGTGCGGGAATGGCGATCACCCCGTTGTGCCTGTTAATTGTATCTTTCGGGCTGGCAAACAACGGATAATCCCCTGCTGCAAGGGCAACAAGAAACAGCAACAGATATCCGGTTGTTTTTTTCATCCATCAGGTATTGTTAAGATTCCAGTCTATGGGTTCTTTTCCGTTTTTTTCAAGGTACTCGTTGGTTCTGGAAAAATGTCTGCATCCGAAAAATCCCCTGGAAGCTGCCAGGGGAGAAGGGTGCACCGATTTGAGGATGAGGTGCTTGCCAGAATCAATCAATGCGCTTTTTTGCTGTGCGTAATTGCCCCACAAGAGAAAAACAAGTTTTTTGCGTTTCATGGAAAGGGTTTCAATTACTTTGTCAGTAAAGGTTTCCCAGCCTTTTTTCTGGTGCGAACCGGCCTGGTTGGCCCGCACTGTTAGGGTAGCATTTAACAGCAAAACCCCTTGCCGGGCCCAGCCGGTTAGGTTACCATGTCCCGGAAAAGGAATACCCAGATCGCTTTTCAGTTCTTTAAAAATATTGATCAGCGAAGGGGGCGGAGCAATACCCCGGGGAACAGAAAAGCATAGCCCGTGTGCCTGACCCGGCCCATGATAGGGATCCTGTCCAAGCAACACCACAGAGACTTTCTCAAAAGGGGTAAGGTTAAAGGCAGAAAAGATCTGCGGTCCCTGTGGGTAGATCACATGACGTTGTTTTTCTTCAAGTAAAAACTTTTTAAGCAGTGGAAAGTAAGGTTTCTCAAATTCATCCTTCAAAACTTCTTTCCAGCTCTCATCTATCTGGGGATTTACCTGCATATCTTGTTTTATATCTGGTTGTTATGATTTGTTATTAATAAGAGTAGCAGCAATGGCTTTCAGGTCAATATTGCCGAAATTGCCACTGCTCATGAATAAAAATGAAGAATCAGGTTGTTTATTTTCCATGATTGTGTTTTTCAGCACCTCAACATCGTTAATCACCATCAGGTTGGTTCCTCCAAAAGCTTCCCTGATATCTTCCGGGTTAATGTCGGGCAGCCTTTTTATCTTCAAGGCATGAGGATTGTAAAAAACGATTGCCTGATCGGCATTTTCCATAGCATTTTTATACTGTACCAGGAAATCCTTGTTCAGGCTGCTGTAGGTGTGAAGCTCCATGCAGGCAATGAGCTTTCTCCCGGGGTATTGTTCCTTTACCGCCTGGGTAGTTGCTTTGAGTTTGGAGGGAGCATGGGCAAAGTCTTTGTAAACAACTGTATCGCTTGATTCTGCCAGCAGTTCAAGGCGGTTGCTCGCCCCTTTAAAGGATTGCACCGCTTCCAGGAACATTTCTTCAGTAATGCCTGCACTTTTGCAAACATGCATTGCCCCGGCCAGGTTCAGCAAGTTGTGCTTTCCGAAAATGGTTACAGGCCATGACCTGCCATTGTGGTGAATGTAGGTTTTTCCGTTTTCTATGGTATGATCGGGCAGGGAATAGGGAATCATCCGTAGGTCGTTCCTGGTGCTGCCAATGCAGATATCGGCAAGTGTTTTATCATTGTTGCAATAAATAAGGGTTCCGTTCTCTTCAATAAGGTCAATAAAAATGCGAAACTGTTCCAGGTAGTTATCAAATGTGGGAAAAACATTGATGTGATCCCATGCAATACCACTTAACAGGGCTATATGTGGTTTGTAAAGGTGAAATTTGGGCCTTCTGTCCAGAGCAGAACTCAGGTATTCATCACCTTCCAGTACCATGTATTGGGTATTTTCCGATAATTTTACCATTACCTCAAATCCTTCCAGTTGTGCTCCAACCATGAAATCGGTGTCCACCGCATGATAATTAAAAACGTGCAGGATTATCGATGTAATGGTTGTTTTTCCGTGGCTGCCACCCACAACGATGCGGGTTTTTTCGCGGGATTGCTCATAGAGAAACTCAGGATAAGAATAAATTTTCAACCCCTTTTTTTTGGCTTCTGCCAGCTCGGGATTGTCGCCTTTGGCATGCATGCCCAGGATAACTGCATCAAGATCATCGGTGATATTTGAGGGATTCCAGCTGGTTTCGCCGGGAAGCAATCCATATTTTGCAAGCCTTCCACGCGATGGCTCAAAAATTTCATCATCGGAGCCGCTAACCCGGTAACCTTTCTTATGCAATGCAATGGCCAGATTGTGCATGGCACTCCCCCCGATGGCAATAAAGTGAACTTTCATGGTATTGTTATTATTTTTTTTGTTCCAAAGATAGTGGATGTTTTCAACCCGTACTATCCTGTAATTGGGGTTGATGGATTAAATGGGTTTTTTAACGTAAAAATATTTAAAATCAGGTGTATTCATATTTAGTTCGGTCTAAATTCCGTATTACACGTAATTTATCTCAATTCAATTTTTGTACTTTTGCTTATTATAACAAATCGATATTATTAGATGTGTCTGATTTACAATAAATTGTAACAATAAGAAATACCTGATATTTTATGCAATTATTTCCTGTGGTTCCTGAAAACTTTAAAATGGATGGAGGAGCATGTTTTGGTGTAGTTCCTAAGGCTATCTGGTCTAAACATGTTCCCTGCGATGAAAATAATATGGTAAACCTGTCCTCCCGTTGCCTTCTGGCAGATACCGGCGACAGGCGGATCCTTATTGACACAGGACTGGGAAACAAGCAAAGCGAAAAATATTACAGCTTTTATTACCTGTTTGACCGGATTGGGCTTGAAAAGGCCATTGAAAAGATTGGTTATTCCCCCAATGATATTACAGATGTTATCTTAACCCACTTGCATTTTGATCATGTGGGTGGTGCAGTAAAATATGCTGAAGACGGTGTAAGCCCACAGGCAGTTTTTCCCAACGCAACCTACTACTGCAGCAAGGCCCAGTGGGATACTGCCAATAATCCCAATCCAAGGGAGAAAGCATCTTATTTTCCTGAGAATTACATGTCTCTTTTTGAAGAAGGAAGGCTGGAGTTTATTTATGAAGACACCGCATTTTGTAAAGGGGTTGATCTGGAAATCAAAAATGGACATACACTGGGGCAGATGATCCCCATCATCTCCTGGAAAGGAAAAAAAGTGGTATTTACTGCTGATTTTATTGCTTCAGTAATGAATATTCCCCTGGCATATGTTCCCAGTTTTGATATTGACCCTGTAAAATCGATGCAGGAAAAAGAAGAATTTCTTAACCGGGCTTATGAGCAACAGTACATATTATTTTTTGAGCATGACTATTATAATGAGTGCGTTTTGCTGGAAAAAACCGAAAAAGGTATCAGAGGAGGTAACCCTTTTGCATTAAATCAAGTATAATATAAGGGTAAAAAAGTGTGAACTATATTGTGGAATTGGAAAAATAATTAATTTGCTGACTGACAAACATCGCTATGCGTAAACAACCTCTCGTGTTTGTAACCTTAGGGGAACCTTCTCTTACCGGTGAGATAAAAAATCTCGCAAAAGATGCAGGAGAGCAGTTTTCTTTTATAAAACCTGCACAACTTGTTGAAGAAGAGTTCAGAAGGAAAATAATTGAATCTCCTTCTTGCCTCTTGCTGGATTACTCATGCCTGAAATTATTTACCGGGGATCCCAAGATCACATTCCTGGGTGATTTCTCCGAGATACTTCTTATCGCGGATAAGGTAGTAATGGAAAACATTACGGAAGAAAATCACCTTCCCGATAATGTTTCATTTATATGTTTCCCCTGCACTCCAGAAGTATTTCAGATGCAGATCAGGCAAAAAACAGTTGCTGCAACACGCAGGTTTGAGCAGTTAAAGATCATGCAAAAGCACAAGTCGCTTTTTGTAAACAGCCCGCAATCCAAGCTGCTGGTTACACCTGATGAGGCCAGAATTGTAGATGCCAACCCTGCTGCAGCCAGCTTATTCGATATCAAGCTTGATGATTTACTGGGAAGTACCCTCAAAAGAATGCACCCCGATAGTTATGATGTGATCCTTACTTATCTGGAAAAATCCCTGGAAGAGGGTCGTATTGTGCTGAACCTGAAGCTTCCTGAAGAAGTAAAAGGGAAAAGCATAGAACTGGAGTATATCATGGATCCGGTGGTCATTGGTGATGAGAAAATGGTTTATCTCAATGTTGAAGATGTAACACAGAAAGAAAAATCAAACGAGCTGTTTTACCAGCAAGCCGAAATGCTTCGGAGCACGCTGGAGTCAATTGACGATCTTGTGTTTTCTCTTAACAAGGACGGAGACTTCCTGGAGTATTATCAGCCCTCGGGTTACAACCATTTGTCGCTATCGGCCGATGTGTTTGTGGGGAAAAATATTTACGATGTTGGGTTTCCTCTTGATGTGGCCCGAAAATATATCCAGACCATTGATACCGTTATTTACGAAGATATCCAGGAACGGATTGAATATTACCTGGAAGCCTTTGGATCAAGATTGTGGTATGAAGCAAAAATATCGCCCCGTAAAAATGCATTTGGTGAAATTGACGGAGTTACGGTAATTTGCAGCGATGTAACCCGGCAAAAGAAAACCGAGGAAAACCTCAAGAAGGCGAGAGACTTTTATCTCACCCTTTTGGCCGATTTCCCCATAATGATCTGGAAAACAAATCTGACCAGACGACCCGATTATTTCAATAAAACCTGGCTGGATTTTACGGGCAATGATCTTGATTCAGAAATGAGAAAAGACTGGAAAGAGAAGATCCATCCCTCTGATATAGGCAACTTCAGTTCTGTATTATCCAATGCCTACAAAAACAAGCAGTTCTTTCAACTGGAGCATCGCCTCAAATACAAGTCAGGTGAATACCGGTGGGTGATCAATGCCGGACGCCCGTTTTATAACCTCGATGGTCAGTTTGCCGGGTTTATTGGTGCCTGTTATGATATTAGCCAGAAGAGAAAGGCAGAAGAGTTACTATATCTGCAAAAGAGTGCCATGGAATCAGCTCTGGAGGGCATCATGATCATTAAAGATGACAACCAGGACTACCCTGTTATTTATGCCAACAAGGAGCTTGCAAGGCTCACACAGATCGATGAAACCAAGATCATTGGACAGTCTTTCCTGAACATTCTGGGGTGCCCGGTGGAAGGAGAGATATGGAAAGGCATGCTCAAGTCTTTGCAAACCAAGAATAATTTTAAAGGAGAGTTTTTTACGCTTGAAGCCGAGGATAAAAAACAATGGAGACTGGTAGACATGGCTCCTGTAAAAAACCGCCAGCATGACAATGAGCATTTCGTGGCCGTTTTAAGCGATATCACCAATACCAAAGAAGTTGAGAAAACCCTTCGTGAAAAAAATAAACAACTTCAGAAAACCAATGAAGAGCTGGACAGGTTTGTTTACTCAACATCCCACGAGTTGCGCTCTCCGCTTATGTCAGTATTGGGTTTGTTAAATCTGCTGGAAGCGGATGTGGATGATGAAGAAAGAATAACCTATCTTTCCATGATTCGGGAGTCTATCTCACGTTTGGATAAAATTATTCATGACATCATCGATTACTCAAGAAATTCGCGTATGGGGCTCATGAATGAAAAGATTGAGTTTAGCCGAATGATAGACAAAACTATTCAGAACCTGAAGTTTATCGATAATTTTGAGAAGGTTCGGTTTGTTACCGATGTGGTGGAAAGTGTACCGTTTCTTTCAGATAAAAAGAGAATTGAGATCATCATCAATAATTTTATTTCAAACAGCCTCAGGTTTCATAATTTTGAGCAGAAAGATCCTTTCATAGAAATAAAGGTAAAAACCTCTCATGCCAATGCCGTTATAACCATTACTGACAATGGTGTTGGAATCCAGGAAAAACACCTGCCCAAAATCTACGAAATGTTTTACCGGGGAACAGAGCAGAGTAAAGGCAGTGGTATAGGGTTGTATATTGTAAAAGAAATTGTGGAAAAGCTCGGAGGGTCCATCGATGTAAAATCAGAAACAGGCAAAGGAACTACTTTTATGGTAGATATTCCAAACCTTATTATCAGAAATTATAAAATGATATCCCTTTCTGTGGCAAATGATAATAATTTGTAACTTTAAAAACCTTTAGTGAGTCGCAAACTTACTTAATTTTTCTTCAAAGTATTGATTTAAAACCATGTACTATGAGACTTGAGAAAGTTCTATTAATAGATGACAGTGATATCGATAACATGGTTAATAAAAGGGTTGTTGAAAAAGCCGGGTTATCGTCACATATAGTTGTGAAAAATTCTGCCGAGTTAGCGTATAATTATCTGAAAGAACTCACTGTTGACGGACAGGAACAGATTCCTGATGTTATTTTCCTGGATATCAGAATGCCTGAGATTGATGGATTTGGTTTTCTTGAGATGTTTGATTCCCTGCCAGAGGTCATACACAAGCAAACCAAGATTGTTATGCTTTCTTCTTCTATAGATGCAGAAGATTATAAAAAAGCAATGGACAACCGCTTTGTAAAACAATTTCTCAATAAACCACTACAGAAAGAAGCTGTGATCAATCTTGTTAACGTATAATGCTGCAGCTTTTTCAGTGGGATTTACCGACCAACCTTTCTGATTTTAAGTAGTGTGTTCTTTCGTTTTCAGAAAAAGTAAAAGATGTTTTATGAAACTTGCATGAGCACAGTAATTCAAGCAGGCAATAAAATTATTACATGCAAGTAGCATCAATCCAATGACTTAAATTAATTATTTCTGATGAAAGATGAAGAGTTCATAACAAACTTTGACAGTAACTCTATTCTATTTATTAACTGTTCAGTTCAGGGCGAAATCAAATACATCTCAGAAAATATTATTAGTTATTTTCAAAAGTCTCCCCAATACTTTTTAGGAAAAAATATTTTTGATCTTCTTCAACCAGCAAAGGCTGATCTGGTAAAAGAGAATTTTGAATATCTTATAAAAACGGGGAAAGAAAGTAGTTTTTTACTTCCTTTGAAAAATGTATCAGGACAGGAGTTGCTATTCTCTGTCTACATTCGCCATAAACAAGAAAGCGGAGTGATGGGCCTGCTTTTACCCTTGAAAAATCATACGGATAACAATCAAAAGAATCTCTTCAGACAGATTGAAGTTATGCGAACCACGCTTCAATCCATGGATGATGTTGTTTTTGTTCTGGATAAAAAAGGTAGGTTTTCAGAGCTTTATCGCGATGAAGAAGAAAGGCTATTTCCAGTTGGAATAAACCCCTCATTTATTGTAGGCAGTAATTTAACGGAAGCAGGTTTTCCTTCCGATGTGGCACTACTTTTTCTAGACGCTCTTGAGGACTGTGAGTCTAAAAATAAAACACAGCAGATTAACTATTCTATAAAAGCCTTTGGAGGTGAATTCTATTATCAGGCAAAACTATCGCCACGCTACACTATTGAAAATAAGTTTGATGGAGTAACGGTAGTGATCAGGGATATAAGTTCCATGGTGAAATCAGAAAAGCAGGTAAAGGATAGTCTTGATTTTTATCTGAAGGTTCTGGATTATTTTCCTAATCCCATATGGCGTTGCAACTCGTTAAAAAAATTTGACTATTTCAATAAAAAATGGGTGGAGTTTACCGGAAGGGACGCACAAAAAGAGGCTGGAACAGGCTGGTACGAAGGAATTCATCCCCATGACAAAGATCGTGTTATAGCCGAAATAAACTCAAGGTTTATTGAGCACAAGCCATTCTCAATAGAGTATCGGCTTGTTCATGTAAGTGGTACTTACCGCTGTGTGAAGAACTATTGTCAACCTTTGTTTGATCTAAAAGGAATTTTCAACGGATATATGGGCAGTTGTTTTGATATTGATGAAATAAGAAATACGCAAAACCTGCTGCAGGAAAGTGAGTCAAGATACAAAGCAATGGTACAGGATCAGAATGATCTGGTAGTTCGCTGGAAACCTGACCATGCCATCACATTTGTCAATACCAGTTTTCGGAAATTCTTTAATAAAACTGAAAAGGATCTTTTGGGAAAAGACTGGACCCGACTTTTTAAGCACAGCGACAGAGAGCAGATAATCAGTAAGATAGATCAGTGGATAAGATATAAGGAAACCGGGGTATTTGAAACAGAACTGCTGAGCAGTAATGAAGAGCGAAAGTACTATCAATGGCTCAATAGTCCGATTTTTAATAAAGCTGGTAAGATCTCTGAGGTTCAGTCTGTGGGTCGGGATATTACCGCAATTGTTGAAAAGGAGAATGAAAATCAGGAACTTCTGGTAAGACTCAATGAAAAGGTAAAAGAATTAAGTTTGCTTTATGGGCTTTCTCAGCATATAAACCAGAACATGAAGCCGGATCAGTTATTTTCTGTTCTTACCGATGAGATTTCACGAAGTTTTTTGAATCCAAAGACAACATTTACCTGCATTAGGTATGGTGATAAAGAGTATAAGTGCCAGAAATTCAGAATACCTGCCAAAAGCACTTTGATGTCTTTTCCTTTTGGAATGGACAATATTGGAGTCATTGAGGTATACAGAGATGAGAAGGTTGCTTCCCACCCATTAATTGACTATATCGAGGAAAATGAAAGAGTGTTGCTCAGTGCAGTTTGTGATATGCTTGGCACATATCTTACCAAAATTGAAACAGAAGAAAAACTCAGGCATAGTGAAACAAGGTTCAAAGAGCTTTTTGACAATGTACTGGATATTGTATTTAAAACCGATGCAGATGGGGTCCTGTTACAGGTAAATGCAGCAGCATCAAAAACTCTGGGATACGATTCATTTGTAGGTGAAAGTATATGGAAGTTCGTTTTGCCCATAGAAAGGCATCTGAACAAAGAAAAGATAAAGGAACTTATTGCTTCGGGAAAACCTTCTTTTACATTTGAAACCAGGATGCTGTCGAAATCTGGGGAGATTATCTTTTTTCAGATTGGTGGAATAATTAAGTATTCGCCAAGGATGAAACCCATTGAAATATTTGGCGTTGCAAGGGATGTTACCCAGCAAAGAAAACTGGAGCAGAGTTTTATGAAAACGATAATCAACACTGAAGAGAAAGAGAGAAAACGTTTTGCTGAAGATCTTCATGACGGAATCGGGCCTTTGTTGTCAGGAATTAAAATGTACCTTCAGCAGGAGAGTCTGAACCGAAATATGGATGATAATCAGCTGAAGGTTCTTAATTATTGCCGCGAACTTGTGAACGATGCCATAAACCAGATCAGAAGCATTGCCAACAATATTACCCCCAATGTACTCAATGATTTTGGGCTGGAAAAAGCGCTTAACTCCCATATTGCAAAAATCAACCTCGTCAGCAGTTTCGCCATTGATTTGAAAATAAAAGTGCCACTCGATGTTGTTGAGAGTGAGCTTTCTGTGGCGGTTTTCAGAATTGTAAATGAGTTGATAAATAATGCACTGAAACATGCTGAATGCACCCTGGTTGAAATATCCATTGATATCAGGAAAAACATCCTTTCGTTATTTTATAGGGATAATGGGAAAGGGTTTGATATAAAAAATCCGGTTTCTGAAACCAGTGGGACCCAGATGGGCATTAACAATATCTATAACCGCATACATTCTCTTAATGGAACCATATCCATTACCAGCAATCCTGGCGAGGGTGTTTTAATTAAAATTTTTGTGCCTGTAAAATGATTTAAATGTATATTGCAGGTAATCAACATGTTGACAAAAATGTTAAGCGAAATATTATTTTTAAAAAAATTTTATTTTTACATATAAATACGGATGTTTTCTTACTTTTTATTGGTTACTTTTGAACCGATTTAAGATTTGTTGTTTACGTTTTGATTGGTTGAATTTTTCTTTTTTAACGCGCTGCAACAAATTAGTAATAGCACCAAAAAAATCTTGCGATATGGCACATAAAATAGTAATTGTTGACGATCACTTTATATTCAGAAATGGGTTAAAAGATCTGCTGGCTGAGATACCGGAAATTGAAATAGTCGGAGAGGCTGAGTCTGGTGAAAAGTTTCTGGAAATGTTGCCCTCGGTGTCTCCAGATATCGTTTTTATGGACATCAAAATGCCGGGAATGAATGGTATTGAGACTACCAGAAAGGCCCTGGAAATGAATCCCGATCTTAAAATACTTGCTCTTAGTATGTTTGGGGAAAATGAGTATGTGGAAGAAATGCTTCAGGCGGGAGCATTGGGTTACCTGCTAAAAAACATTGGGAAGGATGAGCTCGTAAAAGCCATTGAGAATATTTCGCAGGAGAAAGGTTACTTCAGTGATGAGATTCTGGTTATGGTAACCCGCAAAGTTTTTAACGCCAAACAGGAAAGTAAAGAAAAAAACATCCTCGATAGTTTTACAAGGCGTGAACTGGAAGTATTGCAACTGGTTAGCCAGGGATATTCCAATGCTGATATTGCTGATAAACTGGGGATTAGTCCACGCACGGTGGGAGGCCACCGAAACAATATGCTTTCCAAATCAGGATTAAAAAATACAGCCGCATTGGTAAGCTTCGCTCTGAAAAACAATGCGATTTCCCTCTGACAAAAAAAGGGTTGTCTTTTCACAAAGACAACCCTCACACCACTAACACTGTAAAACAATAAAACCAAAAACATGGATTTCTTTTCAGAAATCCAATTTTTTTGCCCGGTTATTGTGGCAGAATAACCTACAAACAATAAAGAAACAAGCAACTTGCCGTCCAATAGATAAACTCTGATACCTCCCCATTCAGAGAGAAAAAGACATCTGCTATTCAAAATGTATCCGACAACACTTGAAGATTTTGTCTGATTCTCCGACATGCTTTTCATTAAACCGGTCTTCAACTACCATCATCGCATCTACGTTGATTCATCTATCATATTGTCTAACTTCCAGTCATGCCTAATAACTATTTTCAGGCAAGTCGCTATGTAATATTTTTATATGTCGAAATATTTTAGCCTCAAATCTTTAAAGAACATTTACAAGTCAAATATAGTATAGGTAAAATCTTTAATCAATCCGTTTATTTACTAAAATTTTTTTAAGTAATTACCACAATAACTTCCTGGCAATTTATTTTTTTAAAATCCCCTCATGTGTTACATGTGTCAGTATATCAGATGCTTATGGGTTTTATTTTTTGATTTTT